>PIVQ01000124.1 GCA_003354055.1 Desulfobacteraceae bacterium
AAAAAGCCCTTTTTGGCCTGCCTGCCGCAAGGGGCCGTCCGAGTAAGAAGAGAGTGTATGGTATCCGATTCGAGTATTCATTTTTTTCCAATACCACAGACCGGCCCTGTTTTCAATTCAATCGAAAAATTTTAAAATATTGAATCAATAAATTTATCAATCAGCAATGCCGGATTATCCAATCTATTTTACCCACCTGGATTGACGACCTTTACAAACCTTCGGGCCAGTCTTATATTAAGCCAAAATTTTGCAACCACCCATCCCTAAGGAGCGCACAGTGAAACAGATCATTGTACTGGCCACAACCAACAAAGGCAAAACCAAAGAGATGCAGGAGATCCTCAAGGGTTATCCCATTGAGATTAAAAACCTGTCTGATTTCGGCCCCATTCCCGAAGTGATTGAAGACGGAGAAACCTTTGATGACAATGCCTATAAAAAAGCGGCATTTACCGCCAAGGTGCTGGGATATCCTGCCCTGGCAGATGACTCAGGACTCTGCGTGGAAACCCTGGACGGTGCACCCGGGGTTTATTCTGCCCGGTATGCAGGTGAGAATGCCACGGATGCAGATAATGTGGCCAAGTTGCTTGAGGCATTAAAGGATGAAGAAAACCGGAAGGCTGCCTTTCAATGCGTGATCTCCATTGCCGTTCCCACAGGGGCAGCCCTGACCTATGAAGGCAGTTGTGAAGGGGTATTAACCCGTGAACCTGCCGGAGACAACGGGTTCGGCTATGATCCGCTTTTCTTCTTTCCTGAGTTCAACAAAACCTTTGCCCAGCTAAGCCTTGCCGAGAAAGCCCAGGTCAGCCACCGGGGTAAAGCGCTCAAGGAAGTGACCGATGAAATGGACAAAATCATAGACTGGATAGAGATCAATATGCCCCAGTTTAAACGGGTGCCCTGCCACAAATAAGTTTCACAAGGAGAACCCATGGTACAGACAATTGATATGGATGCATTTAAAGAACTGGTGAAGTCCAACCGGTCCTGCCGCAGGTTTGACAACAGTGTGAAGATCAGTTCCCAGACCCTTGAAGGGCTGGTGGACCTGGCCAGGCACACAGCGTCGGCTGCCAACAAACAGCCCTTGAAGTACGTTTTGTCAACGGATCCGGCCAAAAACGATGAGATTTATTCCTGCCTTGGATGGGCGGCCTATCTTACCAAATGGAAGGGCCCTGAAAAAGCGGAACAGCCCACCGGATACATTGTTGTGTTGGGGGACAAATCCGTTGCAGACAAGTTCTGGTGCGACCATGGCATTGCTGCCCAAACCATTCTTCTGGGAGCCCGTGCCCAGGGCCTTGCAGGGTGTATGTTCGGCGCCATCAATATTAAAAAGCTCAAAGGATTTCTCAATATTGCAGACCATCTGGAGGTCAAGCTGGTGATTGCCCTTGGCAAACCTGTTGAAACCGCTCAAATTGACGAGTTGGGAGAAGACGGAGATATAAAGTACTGGCGGGATGAAGATCAGGTTCACCACGTGCCCAAGCGTAAACTTTCAGACCTGATCCTGGGTTCCTGGTAAACGGGTGAAGGTTCTTTTTGTCAATCCGGCCTGCCTGGACAAACGGGTCACTGACCAGGATGCCCTGGTGGTTCCCATCGGATTATACTATCTGGCTGCCCAGCTCATGGATAAGGGTATTTCTGCGCCCATACTGAATCTTGCAGGACTTGAAAATCAGTCCGGAGCCTTGTCTCAACCCAATGGGGAGAACCCACCGCCCCCCCTTGCCCTTTTCACTGACGCCATCCAAAAAGAACAACCGGACATCATCGGGTTTTCCGTAACAAACCCCAGTCGGTTCAATGCCCAGGCCTGCGCAAAGGCGGCCCGGAAGATTCTACCCCATGTCCTGATCATTTTCGGAGGACCGGCCCCCACGTTTATGGCGGAGCATTTGTTCAAGGCCTGTCCTGAACTGGACATTGTGATAAAAGGTGAGGGTGAACTTGCCGTTGAAAAGTTTGTTAAAGCCGTACAGCTACATAAGAAGACCGGTAAAGGCTATCGAATCCCGGACTCTTTAGGCCAGGTTCAGGGGATAGTCTTCAGGCAGGGAAAGACCCTTGTCGACACCGGAAACGCCCGGCTCGTCCAGGACCTGGACACCCTGGTTCATCCGTCCAAATACTTCAAGTACCAGCACCTGGCCATGTCCAGGGGATGCCCCGGCAAATGCACCTTTTGCGGTTCTCCCAAATTCTGGGGAACGTCAAAGGTCAGACGCCACTCCGCAGACTGGTTCTTTAAAGAGATTCAGGCCCTGGCCAAAACCGGGATCACACATTTCTTTATTTCAGACGATACCTTTACCATGGACCGGGCAACGGTTATTGAACTCTGTGAAATTATCATTAGTTCAGGGCTGTCCATCACCTGGAACGCCATTTCCAGAGTGGACTATATTGATGAAAAGCTTTTGCATGCCATGCGCAGGGCCGGATGTATCCAGATCAGTTACGGTGTCGAATCCGGTTCGGACACCATCAAAAAGATACTTGGCAAACCCATTGATAATGAGGCCTGTATCCGGACCTTTGATCTGACAAGATCCCACGGCATTCTGCCCAGGGCCTATTTTATTTACGGATCTCCGCGAGAGACGAAGGCCACCATAGACGAGAGCATCGCCCTGATGAAGCGACTGGCCCCTTTGAGCACGGTATTTTATATGCTGGTTCTCTTTCCCGGCACACATTTGTATAACAGGGCCGGACAAAAAGGGCTGGTCACCGATGATATATGGTTTCAGGAGATTGAAGACCTGCCCTGGTTTGACTTGGATCCGGACCTGGATTTCAATGGGGTAAAAGCCTTTGGTGACCGGTTGAGGCATGCTTTTTTCAGCGATCTTACCCAATTCATTGACACCCTTGAACTGAAACCGGACAAAACGCTTTTTCCATTTCATGCCGATTTTTTATCCCGTCTTGCCCTGACCTTTTCCCATGGTGAATATGCAAATGATCCGCGTATTAAAAACCCGGAACAGATTGCGGCATCCCTGTTTGAAAGAGCTCTTGGCTATGACCACGATCCAAGAGCCTACCTGGGCCTTGCCATGATTCATCAAAAAAATAAAAATTTCAAGGATGCCATTGCCCGGCTTGAAACCGGCCTTACCTTTTTCCCAAACCACAAGGATCTTTGTGTCTGCATGGGAGTATGCCTCATGAATCAGGACAACTTTTCAAAGGCACTTACTTTTTTTACCCGGTTTGACAAGGATCCCGGCCTGGGGCATTATATAGACATCTGCAACCACCGCATAAATTCTTAAGAGACGCAACAATGACCGATACCATGAATTATAAACTGGCAAATATTGCCCGACAGGAACTTAAACGCCAGGCCCTGCGAGGAGAAATCCTTTTCAGCGAATCCGAACAAGCCCTGGAACAAATTCTTGAGGCACCCTCCCCTGCCACCCTTATCCAGTCTTTTCCGGACCAGGATTTATATTACCTCATGCACAAGATCGGGGTACATGATTTTACCCCGGTACTGGCCCTGGCCAACTCAGAGCAATGGGAGTATATTCTGGATGTTGAGGTCTGGGAAGATGACCGCCTTGATACAAAAATGATGGGACAAGCTTTTGCCCAGCTGTTCAAGGCAGATCCCCAGCGGTTGCTGCGATGGGCCATTACTAAAAAACCGGATTTTCTTGAATTTTTCCTTTTTCACAACATGCAGATCTTTATCCGGGAACACGATGACGTGCCGCCGGAGGATTTTGATGACTATATCACTATAGACGATAAATTTTATTTCAGATTTCCGGATAAAACCCCGGCCGGGGATGAAGAGGCATCGGTCGATGCGATGTCGGCGGACCAACCCCGGGATCATGCCCCCTATGAAGATACGCCCGAACTGATTGAAAACATGCTCAAGGCCCTGGCCCAGATGGATCTGTCCGTATATCACGGTCTCATCCTTGAAACCTTGGCGCTGCTGCCGGCAGAAACCGAAGAGGAACAGTTCAGACTAAAAAACCTCCGTCTTGCGGAAAAAGGATTCCAGCCCACCCACGAGGCACTCGGCATTTACCAGCCCACGCGATTTTCAAGCCTTCGCAAACGGCCCAGGGGCCAATTAGCAACCCCGGTTTATGACCCTGAAATCCCCCTGCCGCCCCAGTTCTTTACCCAGTTTATTAAAGGGGATGCCCTCTTTGTTGCAGCTCTTTTACGAGTGACGGATAACGAAACAAACCTGGTGCTTCAAAACGAACTGGCAGCCCTGATCAACAAGATCATCTCTGCGGACAGAATAAAAATACGGAACCGGGAATCCGTTGAAAAGACCATGGCAAAGGCAACTGCCTTTCTGAGCCTGGGGCTCGAAGTACTTCTTGACGGTGAATCCCAAGTGGAGGCTGCTGCCCGGCTGCTGCGGATCTATTTTATAGAAGATATTTTCAGAACCGGATCCAGGGCAGGTATTCAGCTGAAAACCCGGGCCAAAACCTGGTATGGGGACAGTTTTCTGGAAAAAAACAATCTGCCCTTAAGCTTTCTGGGCGAAGCCTATCTTGGCGTTGTCGGGGGGCTTCTCATCGAACGGCCCATGTTTTTTTCCAACTATGCAGACAAGGAATTATACCGCCACTTCGCCTCCCTTAAAGACATTCAGGCCACGGGCCGGATTCTGGAAGAGATCATTCACCTGGATGAATTTCTGGCAGGTCTTCCCATTGATATGTCCACCTTTTCCCACGGGGTACTTACCTATAAAAGTGTAATACTCACCCTCTGGACCCGGAACCGATGCGGTCTTTCCGCAACGCCTGATTTGAGCCTGGCCCCAATTCCACTGGACAGGTTTAAGGCATTTTTTACAGACCTTTTTCAGGGCAGGGACGGGATCACTGATGACCGGGCAAAGGATCTGCCCATATGGGCGGCTGCGGCAACAGGCCAGATAGAATCAGATCTACCCTCTCCGCTGCAGGCAATATTTTATGCCATAATCCGGGAACTGGAAGAAGAATACGGCCATGTCACTCAGGACAACCTTGATCCGCGATACATGCCCCACTTTCTCCTGGAGACTGTTTAGCGCTTGA
The DNA here is from genome assembly GCA_003354055.1 of Desulfobacteraceae bacterium. Next base: position 5,091 of record PIVQ01000124.1, read on the forward strand.
ACGAAAGCTCACCCATCTGCCGCGTTGCTGCAAAAGTCTAAAATCCTCATGTACAAAAGTACACTCCGGTTTCAGACTTTCTTGCGCCTTGCATATGGGCAAGCTTTCATCCAAGCACGGGTTTTTGGTCAGCCAATATGGTGAATAAATTCGATGAATATATAAAATAGCCTGAGGGATTCAGGCAAAGACATTGATCAGTGTGCTGACATTTTCCTGATAGATCTTTCTGGCCTCTGTACCGGCATCTGTTGCGTAAACAAGGACATGATTCTTGGAGTAGACATACCGGTCATCATCTGCGCTTCGGATCTCCTCAAGGGCAGCACCGATTTTGGTAAAGAAACCGTCATCGCCGGCCAGGCTATCATAGATTTCTCTGAACCGGCTTTTAAAATGGGTTTCAAAATCCGTAGCCATATCCAGGGTGCCGTCTGAGTTCAGGGTCAGACCAATATCTGACAGTTCGGATTCAACCGTTGGATGCTTTTCTTCGTTGAGTCTTGGAAAAAAACCTGATGCATCGTATCCTGACACATTATAAATTGTCACATCGCCCTGCACAACGGCAAAGGATTTGGCCTCCTCGCTCTCGTAGGACACGGTCTGGGTTTCCAGAACGGCTGAATTCAGATCTTCAAACAGGGCTTTTTTCAGTGAGTTGCTGATAAAATAATCGTTCTCGTCTATCCATTCGATAATATTGTTATATTCCCCAATCACATTGGTTACGGATTCTGCCGCAGCTGAAAATCCGTACTTGGCTTCGATCTGAGTGAGTTCGGACGAGTCGGATTCCCCTGTCAGATAGGCTTGAACCGCATCACCGTCCAACTCAATTGTGTTGGAATAAAATTCAAACTCCCCCCCGTCTACTGTGTATTCGCTGTTCCGTCCGAATACGAGGGTTTGATCCAGCCCCAGTATTTCAATGAGTTCGCCTGTGGTATCTTCCACATAAAAAGATTCGTCTTTTCCGCTGTCTCCGCTGACAAGTTCAAGAAAAGAGACTTCTTCGAGTCCGTAGTCTTCGTAATAAGATGCAGAGACCTTTTTATAGCTTGTGCTCACACTGGCACTGACATCTGCACCACTGGAATTAAAGACTCGCGCAAGCCTCAACAGCATCTCGTGGTTGGTCAGGGGATCGGTGTCGTCATTGTCAATGAGAAGTTCGATCCCATATACATCAGAACCGACAGTCAGGTCGAATTCATAGGTATCTGTGTCAAAATCCGTACGATCGACCGAGGTAAGTGAGATGGTGGTATGGGCGCGGGTCTTTGCCAGTTCCCGGGTATTGAGCAGCCAGACATTTTCTTCGGCGTTTTCATAGGCTGTGGCGATGGCAATGTCCAAATCGCTGCTTTGCGCCGTCATGGCGAGCCAGGAAAAGGATTCGGATAAATAGGAATTGGTGGACAGGGTCTGGGCTAAACTATCCAGTTTTGACCCAAGGCTTGAGGCCAGTTCGGAAATTCGTGCCCTGTTATCATAGGATTCTGCCGTAAATACCGAAACCGATTCAGGCGCAGGCGTCTTAAGGGTCTTCTCCAAAGCCTCAAAGGGAAATGGGGTTGGATTATTATTCTCGCTGACTTGTTCCATTACCACCTATTAACACCTGTTAGCGCTTAATTACTTTGATACGTCCTTTATCATACCATATCTATTTTCACCCAACAATCTGATTTTTTTCCCAATTCCCTCCTTTAGCACCCGGAAGGCTTGAGGGGATTGTCAAATATTATTTAAAGGGGTATACATCAGCCATGACTTACCATGATTTTCCCCATACACTCAGCCTTCTTCCCAAATCCGATATTCGGATCGAGGTTTTAAAGATTCCTGAATTGATCAGGTTCCTATTGCACAGCCCCCCGGATCCCGGCTATCACACCCAAAGGCCCGGGATATTTGGCCGGGACGATTTCAGACAAAACTTTCTGTCTGACGGAGAACTTGACTATCTCAACGCATTCAAAGCCATGAAAAAACAGATCGAATGGCTCAGCGGCAGATTTGCCGCCAAACAGCTGGTAAAAAAAGTACTGATGAAATACCAGGACCTGCCGGAGATCGAAATCAGGTACCGGGAACAGGGAGCGCCGTTTCTGAAAGCCTTTCCCACCCACTGTCTTTCCCTTTCCCACAGCGGTATATACACGGCAGTCGCCGTTACCAAAGACCCGGATGTTCTCATGGGTATTGATCTTGAGAAAATTGGGAAACAGCCTGATACAAATTTTATGAAAACCGCGTTCACGGACAGGGAAAGACAGGCCATGGAGGACCGTCCGGTTGAAATCTTTCGTCACTGGACCCTGAAAGAAGCCTATTTAAAATACATTCGCCTGGGATTCAACGAAAGCCTTCACCATGTGGAGATCATCCGGAACAAAGTCTGGTACCACGGAAATGCCCAAAACCTGGACTGCTGGTCCCGGGAACTGGATCATGGGTACATATTAAGCATGGTATCAGATCCGAAATAAGCTAGTGAGAAGGAGAGTCTTCTCTACTCATAGTCAAAAATATACCCCACAGACCTGCGGCTTTTAAAATATATGGGTTTTTTAGGTTTGGGTTCAAAATATTTTCTAAACCGTACAATGAAATTGTCCACTGTCCGTGTGGAGGTATCCCGTGAATATCCCCACCCGGCATTGAGGAGCATTTCCCGGGACAGAGGGCGGCCCCTGTTGGCAATAAAAATTCTGAGCAGGGTCACCTCCTGCTCGGTAAGGATAATCTCTCCGACCGCACAGGTGGCTTTAAAGGTGACAAAATCAATATGGTTGTCCCCAAAAGAATAGGTCTCCCCATCAAACAGGGTATGACTCCCGTTACCTGCCGATTTCGGGGGTTCATACCATCCCTTTTTCTTGATCAGTCTGGCCACTCTCAATAGAAACTCATCCAGATCAAATGGTTTGGACAGATAGTCATCCACCCCGAACCGAAGTCCCTTGACCTTATCCTTGGTGTCTCCCCGTGCAGATAAAATGAGAACCGGAATCTTTTCATCTTCCTGGCGAATGGTCTTTAAAATGGAGAATCCATCGATCATGGGCAGCATGATATCCAGAATAATGAGATCCGGATGCCAGTTCCGCCATTTTTCCAGGCCGTCGATTCCATCCGGCGCAATGACAACCTCATACCCCTGGATGGTGAGGTTCAGCCGAATACCGTCTGCAATATGCTCTTCGTCTTCTATGACTAGAATACGCTTTTTTTCAACCGCTTCCATAATTTTTTCTCCCGAACACTGGCAATGCTTGCCCGTGGGATGGTTATGGTAAATTTAGCCCCGTGGCCCTTGCCCTCACTGGATACAGAGGCCCGCCAACCGTGTATCATTGCAATACTGGATACCAGATACAGCCCTAAGCCCGATCCATTGATACTGCTGTCGTTTCTTCCGGCTGCCTGATAAAATTTACGAAATATTTTCTTGGCCTCCCGTTTGTTCACGCCGATGCCGTTGTCGATAAACTCAATGGAGACCTTCTGGAGATAGCTTTTAAAAACAATGGACAGAGCAGGCTTGGGACTCTCGTTATATTTGATTGAATTGGACACAATGTTCATGAGCAAGATTTCAAATAAAAACAGGTTGACCGGATGCTCAAAACGGCCGCCGGTCGGATTCTGAATTTGAATATCCAGATTCCTGAACATTGTGGCATTTTTATCGCAGAACTCTTCCACCAGGGAAACCAGACTGCCCCGAGTAACCTTTGATCCGAAATTCTGGCTTTCGATTCTGGCCAGATTCAAAATCCTGTCAATATTCTCGGTAAGCCGGTTAACGTCTTTAAGCATATTTTCACTGTACTTTTTTATATCCTCGGGCTCCATGGGGTGGCGGATAAAGGTTTCAAGATAAATCCGTAAAGAGGTGACCGGGGTTTTCAACTCATGGGTAAAATTATAGATAAAATTATGCTGGAGCCTGAACAGGTTCACGGTTTTCTGGTAATAGATAAACGCCAGAAAGATACCGGCCATGACCACGACGATAAGCAGGCTCAAAACCAGAATTGTCATTCCGGTTTTTGACGGGAAAATGGACTGGGGATCGATATGAAACTTGAGAATAATAATTTCCAGAGCAGACCGGATTTCCATGTACAGCCCTACGGTGAGCACCAGAAAGGTGGCCAGGGCAAAAATAGAGCAGGCAAAGATAAATACCGGATGGAGATACCACCGGGAAGGATTCAGAATCTGCATTTATTTAAGATCGTCTGACAATTCCGGGAGGGTCATGGTAAATGCCACCCCTTTGCCGAGCGTACTGTCAAGGACGACCTTTCCCTGCAGTGTCTGGGTCACCAGATTAAACACAATGGACATCCCGAGACCTGTTCCCCCTTTTCCACGCATGGTGGTGAAAAAAGGATCAAAGGCTTTTTCTTTCTGGGTCTCATCCATACCGGCGCCGTTGTCCTTGTAAACAAAGCTGACCTTATCGTCCTCACGGGTAATATCAATTTGAATCTTCCCTGCGTCCATATCCTTGAATCCGTGGATCAAGGAATTCATAATCAGATTGTTCAAAATCTGGGAAACGGCACCGGGATAAGAGGTAATTTCTATATCAGGGGCGCAGGTGACGTTGATCGCGTGGTTAGTTTTTTTATACCTGGGTCTCAGGCTCAGAAGGATCTCGTCAATATACTCTTTAAGGTTAAAGCGTCTGCGTTTCTCACTGGACTGATCCACGGCCACCTGCTTAAAACTTGAAATCAGCTCTGCAGCCCGTGCCATATTGATAAGAATGGAGTTGGACACCTCCTGAACGGTTTTAAGATAATTCTCCAGTTCACTTCGCTTCAGTTCCCCGGATTCGTAAAGGCTTGAGAACTCTTTGGTTTTTGCATCCAGAAACGAGGCAGCCGTCACCCCGACGCCCACCGGAGTATTAATCTCGTGGGCCACCCCTGCCACCAGTTCGCCCAGGGCAGCCATCTTCTCGGACTGAACCAGCTGATCCCTGGCCTGTTCAAGGGTATCCAGAGAAATCTTCAACTCTTTGTTGGCGCTTTCAAGGTCTTTCTGATACCGGGCCTTTTCCGCAATAAAATCTTTCCTCTCAAAGGCCTTGTTCACGGCATGGAAGAGGACATTCATATCCTGGATGGGTTTGATGATATAGTCCCAAGCCCCCAGACGAAGGGCTTCTACCGTATCAGCGATATTGCCGGCACCGGAGACGATGATGATGGGAATAGTTTCATCCTGCTCTCTGACCTGGGCCAGAACCTCCAGTCCGTCCATAACAGGCATACGTAAGTCGCAGAGAATAAGATCCGGCTTTTCCTTGTCAAACTGCGCAAGTCCGATCTCTCCGTTTTCCGCCTCAATTACCTCAAATCCAAAGTCTTCCAGAAATCCGATAACAGAATCCCGGATATAGACTTCATCATCAATTACGAGTATTTTTTTTTCTGCATTCTCGCTCATCTGTCCTGTGTCCTTAGTATTGGGGAATCAGTTATTAAGGGCCTCAAGAATCATATTCAAATCTCTTACCGGCTTGATCAATACTTTTTCATGGGTAACGCCCAGTGCCCGGATCGCTTCCGGGGGTGAATAATCGGCTGAACCGGTATGTACGACAAATTTAATTTCCGGTCTTATCTTAATCGCTTCCAGCATAAAAAAATTTCCATCCTTTCCCGGAAGACGGATATCAACGACAGCCGCTTCAACCGGATGGGATTTGACCAGTGCGATGGCAGCCTCACTGCTTTCTGCCCGAAGGACCGTATACCCCTCATCTTCAAGAAACGACGCAATACTCTGGCGGATGCTCTGCTCATCATCAAGAACGATAAACAAACTTGTCTCAGTGGACATAAACCATCCTTATATTATGGACCGGTCAAAATGACAGATCCGGTTATCACGTTTGGGGATTGAGCAGCAGTTGTATCTCCCTAGATAATGCATCCACTGTAACCGGTTTCATGACAAACCGTTTGATACCGGCTTTAGCCACGGCCTTCTGGTTAATGGATGCAGCATATCCGGAGCAAAGGATCACAGGCAGATCACCTTTAATGGCCATCATCTCTTTGGCCAGCTCAATTCCCGTTATTTCCGGCATGGTCTGGTCGGTTATAACCAGGTCAATATCGGAATAATGCTCTTTAAAAAAGTCTAAGGCTTCCGTACTGGAGGAAAAAGCCTCCACCTTATAGCCCAGATACTCAAATCCCTCCCTGCACATGGCAGCAATATCATAATCATCATCGACCACCAGAAGACGCTCTCCTGCCCCCACCAATTCAAGCCCCGGAATACTCGTAGTGACCTCTAGTTCCTTTTCCGGCTGCACCGCAGGAATATAGATAGAAAAACAAGTTCCTTTTTTAGGATTGCTTTTGACCCGGATATCCCCTTTACAGGACTGAATAATACTATAGGCCGTGGCCAAACCCAGACCGGTTCCCTTACCCTCTTCCTTGGTGGTAAAATAGGGATCAAATATTCGTTCCAGTATATCTTCGGTCATACCGCAACCGGTGTCGCTCACCTCTAAAACGAGATAGGTCCCCGGTCCCTCGGTCAGGTTGGGATACGCCACCATATCAGACAGAGTCAGCTCTATCTGCCGAAGCCCTACTGTCAATTCCCCCCCGGTCTCTTCCATGGCATGGTAGGCATTGGTACACAGATTCATCACCACCTGATGAATCTGCGTGGGATCGGCAAGCACCGCATAGCAGTTTCTGTCTACCTCGTCGGTAATTCGAATCGTTGACGGAATTGAACCCCTCAGGAGTTTGACCACTTCCCTGGCCACAGGATGAAGTTTAATCCGTCGTTTTTCTTCTGCCCCCCCCCGATTAAAGGCCAGCACCTGACTGACAAGGTCCGCAGCCCTTAGGGCCGCCTTCTGAATTTTTTCACTCCGCTGAAATACACGGCTTTCAGGTTCCGAGGTCCGCATAATCATATCCGCATATCCCAGAACCGGGCTTAAAATATTATTGAGATCATGGGCAATCCCGCCGGCCAGGGTACCTATGGCTTCCATTTTCTGGGATTTTCGCAATTGTTTTTCAAGGTTCTGCCACCGCCTTTCCGCCCGTTTTTTTTCAGTAACATCCAGAAGAGAGGCCACCTGCCTATCCGTACCCGGAATCTGACCAAGGCTGACATAGACATATTTGGGGCTGTCTGAGCCGTTAACAAGCTCTACCTCGTACTGGAGGGCAACATCTCTTTCTGTGTGGAAAAGGTTTTCTTTTAGGGTTTTCAAATGGTTAGCCATGATATTAATATCCCGGGAAGAGACAAAGTCGTGCCATTTCTTGACGCCTTCTATGGCTTCCCGATCCATCCCGACCAGTTCGGCAAATTTTGAATTCACCATGGAGATGGTATCATCCGACTCAATGATAATTGCAGCGGTTCCCGTATATTCAAACACGGCCTTATACCGCTGCTCACTTTCTTCCAGCTCCACCGTCCGCTCTTTGACCAACTCTTCCAGGCGCTCCTGGTAGGCTTTGTTTTCTTTTTTAAGCCGGCTTTCCTTGAGGCATTTTTCAATGGAATGCTTCATCACGTTCATATCTTCAATGGGTTTGAAGATATAATCCCAGGCCCCCAGCCGAAGTGCCTCCACCACGGATGCCATATTTCCGGTCCCGGATGCGACCACCAGAGGAATATCAGGGGCCTGCACACCCAGGACTTCAAGAACCTGGAGACCGTCCATTTCCGGCATTCTCAGGTCCAAAAGGACCAGGTCGGGAGATTCCCGGTTAAACACCTCGATTCCGTGTCTGCCGTTTTCCGCCTCAAAAACAATATACTCATAATCCTCAAGATAGGTACGAATACTCTGACGAATATAGGCTTCGTCGTCTATTGTGAGGATCTTAAACCCGCTGTTTTGTTCCAAAATGCCTGCCTGTGGAAGTTATCTAATAGGTGGTACCCGTTTATGGTATCTGTTTGCACTTATCCTACCGACCATACCGGATAGCTCATCATAGTCTAAAACATTAGTTCCCAAATTTAAATTAAATGTCAAGGTATTATAGCCCAGATATGTGGAAAATGTTACAAAAAAATCAACAATTGCCTTTCTCATACCCAAGTATACCTCTAAAAATCAAAATTTCATGACAACCATTTCAACTTTTTAATGGCAGAACAAATCCGGTTAACGGTCTGGCCATAGGGTGGGGGAAAACTCAATACGATTCTATACTGTTTGAATACCGGTCGCAGTTTAGAAAACTCAACAAACCCTTCATACCCGTGATAATGGCCCATTCCGCTGTTTCCGATTCCTCCGAAGGGCATATCATGCGGGGCAACATGCATGGCGCAATCATTGATGGTCACCCCGCCTGAACGGAATCCTCCGCCCCCCCAGACCGATATCAACTGATGTTTGCCTTGACAATCGTCTTTAAAAAGCAATAGGTTTAACTCCGAGAACACTCAATTACGGTAAGGAAGCATTATGTCAGGACAATATACTCTGTATTGCGAATACACCCATTGCTGCGGAAAGCAGGTCCTGGAACTTGGGATGGCAAAAGACGAACCAACCGCCAAACAATGGGTTCAGTCACAAGCCTGTAATAAAAAGCGCCCCAGACTCATACAGAATGATCTGGTCAA
>PIVQ01001635.1 GCA_003354055.1 Desulfobacteraceae bacterium
ACTTAACCCTGAGTCTAAATTTGTCCTGGACAAATTTGGCCTGACTGCCCCTGAAGTCATCACTTCTTATGCCGGTAAAGATGTTTACCTGGTAGATCATTCCGATCTGGCACAGAGTCCTGACGATCTTAAAGAAGCCAATATTCTTGGTATCGTAGATCATCACAAACTGGGTGATGTCACTACCGGTCAGCCTCTGGAATGCTGGATCTGGCCTGTAGGCTGTACCTGCACCGTGATCGCTTCCATGTACAAATACTTTGGTATTGAAATTCCCAAAGGCATCGCAGGTGCTATGCTCTGCGCCATCCTTTCCGATACCGTTATCTTCAAGTCTGCTACCTGTACTGATTCCGACAAAAAAATCTGTGCTGATCTTGCTGAAATCTGCGGCGAAAGCGATCTGGATGCTCTTGGTATTGAAATGTTCAAGGTTAAATCTGCTGTTGACGGAACACCTGTTCGTGAACTGGTTCTCCGTGACTACAAAGATTTCAACATGAACGGTAAAGGCGTTGGCTGCGGCCAGCTTGAGCTGGTTGACCTGTCCATCGTTGACGGTATCAAAGCTGATCTGGAAAAAGACATCCGTGATCTTAAAGCTGAAAAAGGCCATCACACAGTTCTGCTGATGCTCACCGACATCATGAAAGAAGGCACTGAGCTTCTTATCGCCTCTGATGACGAAGCTGCCATTGAAAAAACATTTGGTGTCAAACCTGTTGACAGCAAATGCTGGCTGCCCGGCGTCATGAGCCGTAAAAAACAGATTGTACCTGATCTGGAAAAAAC
>PIVQ01001636.1 GCA_003354055.1 Desulfobacteraceae bacterium
AAAAAATATCAGGCTTAAATGATGATCGGAAAGAGCTGGAAGCTCTTTTGAAAAAAATACGCAAAGGTGATTTAGTTTGTGTGGTGAGGCTTGACAGGCTAGGACGAAGAATGACAAGCCTGATTAAGCTTATGCAGGAATTCAGATTGAATGGCATCGAATTTGTATCACTAGAAAATAATATTGATACGACAACACCTATGGGCATGTTGTTATTCAATATTTGTGCTGCCATTTCAGAAATGGAAGGCGAATTAATACGCGAGTGCATAAAAGTAGGTTTAGACTATGCGCACAATCACGGTCGCATAGGAGGAAGGCCACGAGCTTTAACGCCTCGTAAAGAAGCTTTTCTAAAAGCCCTGTGCCAATCGAGCGAAAGAAAAAATATGTCTGTAGAAGAGATCTGCGAAGCAGTTGGCATTAGCCGATCTCATATAGTTTTACGCTCATTTTTGGTAGACACTGCCATATTGATCTGTTAGTCTTCTTCACATGTCAGCTTCGTCTTACATCAAAAAGTCCTCCATCATGACATTTGCACACGATGCCTTTTTTAAGCGTTCGTTGCAGGAGATTGGTATTGCCAGAGACTTCTTCAAGCATCATCTGCCCAAGGATGTCCTAAAAGCAGTTGATCTCAACACTCTCAGTTTACAGTCCAACTCATTCATTGAGAAAGATGGCGGGTATCGCTTTAGTGACGTTATTTATCAAACACGTATCTTAGAAAAGCCAGGCTACCTTTTTTGCTTGCTAGAACATCAATCAACACCCGATCGCTGGATGGC
>PIVQ01001637.1 GCA_003354055.1 Desulfobacteraceae bacterium
GATGTCGTCCTTATCGGCGGCGGACTTCACAGCCTGGCAACTGCGTATTACCTTGCAAAAGAGCATGGTATTACCGATGTAGCAATCATTGAAAAGAACTATATCGGCTATGGTGGTGCAGGACGTAACACCGCCATTGTTCGGGCCAATCAGAGAACCCAGCACAACGTGCCCCTGTATAAGGAAGCACTGGACCTGTGGCCTGTTCTGACCAAGGAACTGAACTACAACCTGATGTTCAACAATTGCGGCAACCTGAACCTCATGCATTCCGAGGCAGCAATGAAGGCCGCAAGAATGACCATTGCAACGGCTCAATTCCACGGGGTCGAGTCCCATTTGATTGATGCCAAAGAAGCCAAAGAACTGGTACCTGCGCTGAATATTTCAGAAGATATCACCTTTCCCATTCACGGGGCCATGTTTCATCCGCCGGGCGGTGTTGTCCGCCATGATGCGGTTGTCTGGGGTCTTGCCAAGGGCGCTGCCAAGCTGGGTGTTGAAATTCACCAGCAGACGGAAGCCACCGGCATCAATACCCAGAACGGTAAAGTCACCTCAGTTGTGACAGACCAGGGCACCATCAATTGTAAACAATGTCTGGTTTCTGCAGGCGGTTATTCTGCATCCCTTATCCACGGATTCCTCGGTATTAAACTGCCGATCTCCGTACTGACTATCCAGGCCATGGTAACCCAGCCCCTGAAACCGATTCTTGATCATGTTGTTTCGTCAGGTGCCTATCACTGCTATGCCAATCAGACTCTGAAAGGTGAAATAGCCACCGGTGC
>PIVQ01001638.1 GCA_003354055.1 Desulfobacteraceae bacterium
GGCATCATTTACAGTGATCTGGACAAGAAAGATGATCCCTGTCTGGTGGTGGATGTGGGGACCAATGCTGAAATTGTGGTGGGATCCAAAGACTGGCTCATTGCCTGTGCCGGCGCTGCAGGCCCGGCCCTGGAGGGCGGCGTCAGCAAAATGGGCATGACCGCAGGACCCGGTGTCATTGATACGGTATCCATTGATCCCTACACCTGGCAGGTTTTGGTTCACGCCATTGAAGAACAACCGCCCATCGGCATCTGCGGGTCAGGTATGATTGATCTTGCCGCAGCCCTGTTTTTGTCCGGCATGATTGATATCCGGGGGAAGTTTGTCCCTGAAATCTGCAAAGACCGGCTGATCGAACAGGAAGAGATTCCCGCCTTTGTCCTGGTCCGGGCGCAGGATTCCGGCACCGGAGAGCCCATCTGCCTGACCCAGGTGGATCTCAACTCCCTGACCTCCTCCAAGGCTGCCATGTACACCATCCTTGAGGTGATCGTTAAAAATACCTCCGGTCTGGAGTTCGAGGATCTTGCCAAGTTTTATGTGGCAGGCACATTCGGATCCTTTATCAATCCCGAATCCGCCATTTCCATCGGCATGCTCCCGGATCTGGACAGGTCAGTGTTTGAAGTCCTGGGAAATTCCTCCCTGGGCGGAGCCGCCCTGATGTTGACGGATACCACAGCCTTTGACAGGGTCATGGCCATCAGGGAAACCATCACTTATATCGAGCTGAACGTGAACCAGGAGTTCATGAACATGTTTTCCGGTGCCAAGTTCTATCCCCATAC
>PIVQ01000798.1 GCA_003354055.1 Desulfobacteraceae bacterium
GGCATCATGATATCCAGAAGAACCAAATCAGGTCTGTCATCTGCCACATCCTCCAGAGCGGTTTCCCCGTCCAGGGCTACCCGGACATCATATTCGTCGCTCAGGGTTTCCACCAGGATGTCGATATTGGCCTCTGTATCGTCCACAACCAGTACGGAAAAAATCGTGTCATCGTCCATGGGGGGTCCTTAGTTTTATTAATTATTTATATTAGTTCAGAGCGGTACCGCATTTTAACCGCTCGCAGGTTTCGTTTTACTGCGAAAGTACCATCTCTCTTTCAGTTTCGGAGTCCGCATAAGTCACGGCAATCAGTCTAAACTCGTCCTGGATCACCACAAAGGCATCCACCATATCCGGGTCAAAATGATTGTCCCGGCCGCTTTCAATGATGGCCACGGCATTATGATGAGCCATGGGCACCTTGTAGACCCGCTGGCTGATCAGGGCATCGTAGACATCGGCAATTGCCATGATCCGCCCGGATACCGGGATCTCCTCTCCGGCCAGCCCCAGAGGATAACCGGAACCGTCCCACCGCTCGTGGTGGGTATAGGCAATTTCCCTGGCATAATGCATAAAAGAATTGTTCCCCAGCTTTTCCTTGGCCACCTTAAGGGCATCCCTGCCGTAACGGGTATGCAGCTTCATGGCGTCAAACTCACTGTCAGTAAGCCTATCCGGTTTCAAAAGTATGCTGTCTGCCACGCCGACCTTGCCGATATCGTGAAGAGGGGAGGATTTAAACAGCAACTCGATTACCTGTTCAGTCAACCGGGTTTCAAATTTCGGTGATTCTGCAAGTTTTTGCGCCAGTGCACGGACATATCGCTGGGTCCTGAGCACATGGCCGCAGGTCTCCGGATCCCGGGTCTCTGCCAGGCCGGCCAGGCTGTGAATAGTCACCTCTTTGGTCAGGTTCAGCTCCCTTGTCCGTTCGTCCACCATCGCTTCTAAAAGATCGCGATGGCGCTTGAGTTCAAGATGGTTTAATACACGGGCCTTGACCAGTTCTACGGAGAAAGGTTTGGTAATATAATCCACCGCCCCCAGAGCAAGTCCTTTTTTTTCGTCCTGTTCATCTGTTAATGCCGTGATAAATATCACAGGGATATCCCGGGTCTTCGCTTCTGACTTCAGGATTTTACACACATCGTATCCGTCCATTTCAGGCATAATGATATCCAATAGAATGAGATCCGGCGATTCTTCAGCCACGTCAGCCAGTGCAGCCTTGCCGTCAAGGGCGACCCGGATATCGTAATCATCTGCAAGAGTCGCGACAAGGATCTCGATGTTTGCCTCTGTATCATCGACCACCAATATGGAAAAATCCCTCCCAGGGTTCATGAAATTTTCCTTTTTTGGATATATATAAGTTTTGTTGAATCGAAGATTACACTTCAGCCTTTATTATTACGACAGCTTGCCGCCAGTTGTCAATGGAATGAATTTCGCCGTTTCTTCAATTCGTATTGAAACTTTGTGAATCAGATGGTATGTGAATGAAGTACCTGAAGATTTCACAAGCAATACAATCGTCACTTTTATACAGAATTCAACGATGGAGATTTCAATGAAATCGAGTCTGTTTCCCATATTGTTTGACCGCTGGACAGGTGTCTGGGGGGTGCTTTTACTCTTAACGGTGATACTTTTCTCACCGGTTCCGGCCCCGGCCGCCGAGACCCTGCCTGACACCATAAAAGTGGCGTACAGCAGTGACAGTATCCCCTTTCACTTTACCAATCCTACAGGAGCGCCTGACGGAATGGTGATTGACAAGTGGAAGCTCTGGTCCCTGAAAACCGGTATTCCCATTGAATTTATCCCTGCCTCCTGGGAAGACACCCTTAACTTTGTCAAAAGCGGCAGGGCCGATGTCCATGCCGGGCTTTTTTTCAATGAGGCCAGAGATACATTTCTAGATTACGGTCAGCCCCTGGTCAAAAGCGATACCCATATGTTTTACGATAAAGGCCTGCCCCCGCCTGAAAATATGAAGGCGTTCAAGGCATACCGGGTCGGGGTGCTCAAAGGTGATTTTGTCGTTTCCTGGTTTACCACCTATATGCCGGAACTGACCCTGGTTGCTTACGAAACCTACGATGAACTGATGGCGGCACTTAAAAACGAAGAACTCATGGTATTTGCCGCAGATACCCTCACCGCCCTCCATCACCTTGAACGGTTCGATCTAAGACAGCAGTTCAGCTTTAAGTCCAACTCACCTCTGTACAGCAATGATTTTTTCCCGGCGGTAAAACAGGGAAACACAGGGCTGTTGAAAACCATCATGGCCGGGATGAACCTAATTACAGAGTCCGAGTCCATAGAAATTACGCGGCAGTGGGCCTCCGGCAGCAGGGAAAAAGACACAGGCGCCCTTATCATTGCCATTGACCGGGAATACCCGCCGCTGACCCTTGTGGATCCGGAAGGAAACCCGAGCGGACTCCTTGTGGACATGTGGAAGCTGTGGAGTGAATACTCCGGTCTTAAGATCAAGTTCCGTCCCTCGAGCTGGGCTGAAAGCATAGAGGCGATAAAAAATGGAAACGCCGACATCCATTCGGGACTGTTTAAAAATGAGGAGAGAAACCAATGGGTGGCCTTTTCCGATCCCATCCACAGGGCACAGACCACTCTTTACTTCAATGCCTCTGATGCGATCGTTCCCCTGGAAGAATTAAACGGTCTAAGAGTGGGTGTTCTGGAGGGCTCATTTCAGGCGAACTGGCTGCAGAAAAACTTTCCCGGAGTCCAACCGGTCTACTGTTCCGACGGTGAAAAGCTAATCCTCACCCTTCTAAAGAAGAATGTCCGGGCCATTTTTCACGAGACTATGGCCGTAGATGCCGACCTTAACCGCCTGGGACTTGCCGGAAAGCTAAAAAAAAATCCAGATATGATATTAAGCAATGCCATTTACGCAGGGATTCCAAAATTCAATGAAGATTTTCTGCCCCTTATCAATGAAGGGTTTTCAGCGATTCCCGCAGAAGAACTGGCCGAACTGGAACTCCAGTGGCTTCCAAGAAAAGAAAACCGGTTCTATGCTAAAGACACCTCATCCGTGATCCTGACTCGGCCGGAAAAAGAATTCATCGCGGAACACAAACCTCTTATATTCAGCGAGGTAAACTGGCAGCCCCTGTCCATTGTGGATGATCCTGCGCACTTTCAAGGCATGGTTGCGGATTATCTGGAGCTGATCACCCTGAAAACAGGCCTGAGGTTCAAGTTCAGTCCCAGCAAA
>PIVQ01000799.1 GCA_003354055.1 Desulfobacteraceae bacterium
TTGGTCAGATCAATGCTCAGGGCGTAGGCACCGCCCTCCAGCTTGGCTGTTACAGGATAAACCCCTTTTTCAAAGACCTTGAGCATAGCCCTGTTGGACGAGAGTACATCAGCCGTCATTTTAACCGCCCCTCTTTCCTTGCCCAGTCTGGTTAGCATCTGGAATAAAAAGGTGGCAATTCCGTATCCCTGGTAATCTTCATCCACAACAAAGGCAATGTCCACGAAGGGTTTGTCCGGATATTTGGCAATCCTGGCCTCGGAGATAATGGTCTGGTTGTCCGGTTCTCCGATGAGTCCCACCACGGAGATCACATCCCGATAATCCACATTTACATAGGCCTGCATCTTGGCATGGGGCATGGTTTTGATGGGACTGAAATACCTATAATAAATGGCTTTGTCTGAAAATCGGTAAAAGAGTCTGCGCATCTGATCCTCGTCCGAAGGCTTGATGGCCCTGAACCTGACGTGGAGATCATCCTTAAAGGTGTGCTGGGTTGCAATCTCTTTGGGGTAAAAACGAGAAGAATCAGCCAGAAACATCTGATCCGGATAGAGGAGGTTTTCCATTTTTCCACCGTCCACAAGCCCTGGCCGATCTTCGGGATGGGCAATTTCGATGAGCGCCTGGGCCCGTTCCCGTAAGGTCCGTCCCCGCAGGTGGGCAACACCGTATTCGGTGACCACCAGATCAACGGACTCGGGGAGGCTGAGCAAATCAGGAGAATCATCCAGAAAGAGCCTGATATTGGCCACTCCGTCTCTGTTCCGGCTGGGCAGGGCAACAATGGTATATCCGCCCTGGGAGATTTCAGCTCCGTTGAGGATATCTGCAATCTGCCCCGGGCCTGCTGAAATATTGGCAGAACTGGAGTGAAGGGCCACCCTGCCGGACAGATCCACCCGGCGTACCGGAAGCATCATGACGAATCTTCGGTTACGTCCGATTTCCATGGGATTGAACACCTTTTCAATACTCTGAAATTCCACCATGGGGTTTTTGTTTAACCACTCCATGAGTTTTTTAGAACCCAGGGCATAGGTGGTCAGGGACCGTCCCCTGAACATGCCCTTCTGGCGGTTGGTGACGGCTCCGCTCTCAACCAGTTCCATAAGGGCGTCTGTAAAAAACGGGGTGTGAATGCCCAGATCTTTTTTTCTGGACAGGTATTTGGGCAGGGCCTCAAAAATGGGACCGTAGGTAAAGGCAAGGCAGGAACCGTCTTCAATTACCGAGGCTGCATTCTCCGCAATCCGGTCAAATACCGGCTCAACCGGATATCTGGGAAAATAAAAGGGGGGCACCGTGGACTCCACCAGCATATCAAACTCATCAATATGGACAAAGGTATCTCCCAGGGTAAATGGAATGTTCTCGTTGATCTCGCCAATAACAATATCTGCATGTTTCATAGCCCGCCTGGCTACATCGACACCTATTCCCAGGCTGCAATACCCGGTATCATTGGGCGGGGTGATCTGGATAAAGGCCACGTCAATGGGAATCATCCCCTCTTTCATCAGGGTCGGCACAGAGGAAAATCTGGAGGGGATCATATCCACCCGCCCTGCTGTGATGGCCTCGGCAGAAACCCAGCCCGAGAAAAAGGTTCTCAGCCGGTACCTGTGGGATTCCAGGGCCTTGTACGAAATGGCATCCCCGAAACTGAGCAGCTGGATCAGGGTTAAATCCTCCAGACGATGTCCTTCTGCGCTCATGAGGGCATTGACAAGGGTTCTGGGCTCAGCGGTTCCTGTTCCGATGAATATATGCATGCCTGGTTTGATTTTTTTCAGCACCATATCTGTGGACACGGTATTTTTTTTCCAGGATGGTATTTTCTTTTTAAACATATCAGGTCGTATCCTTGGGTTTCAATGTGTAGAATTTATTATATACCAGAGTGAGAAATGCGGCCAGCATTACCGAAGAAAGTCCGATTAATACGTTAAAATAGGCCGGTGCAGTCAGAGACAATCGGATAAGCAAGGTGGCCAGGGCATAGCCCGAGTTCCTGAACACCGCCGGAAACTGGGGCAGAAAGGTCTGGGCCAGAAGCACCATGAGGATATCCGAGAAAATCAATACAGTGTAAAAGGATTGGAAAAAGTGGAGTACAGGCTGGCCTGTGAGCTTTAAAAACATATTGTAGATACCCATACCGCAGAAGGTAACCAGTATGCAAAGGGCAACACTTTTTTTGGCAGCGATGAAGCGGTCCAGGGAGGGTCCCGGTTTAAGGGCACGGTCCAGGTTTTTCTGCATGGCCGTAAATACCCCCAGCAGGGCAAAGATTGCAACGGCGCCGAATCCGTATGAGAGAATATGCCAGAGAACCTCATTGTGGTGGCTCAGGGAGACGGGCTCGGGCAGCACGGACAACTCCTTGAACGCATTCCGCAGGAAGATAAGGGCCAGGATTTCAAACTGCTTGCCCAGTGCCCTGGACATGGATCCGGGAAGGGCGAATATCATCCCTAAAACTTCCATGATCAACACCAGGAGAAATGCCAGATTGATGGCCATGTAATGGCTGATCGGGATTTGGGCCGATAAAGAGAACGGCAGCATGCCCTGGCGGTTCAGTTCAATCACGACCAGACTGAGCAGAAAGATCAGTACCAGGATTCCGGACACGGCTTTATGGGTGGTTTCCCTGTGCCAGAACCTGTGAAAGCCATCAAAAAGACTTGTAAATATGTTCAGAAATCTATCCATGAGGTATTCATTCGTTCAGGTTGGATTTCAGATGCCCGGGAAATCCCGGGCATCTGTATAAAACACAGACTATTTGTTTTTCAGTTTTTCAATATTGTCTCTGGCAAATTCAATGGAAGAATCCACTTTCAGGGCCATTTCATAGTATTTGATCGCCAGCTGAGCGTCACCCAGTTCTCTGTAGCAGGAGCCGATATTGGCATAGTTGATGGCCAGTGAGGGATCCACCTCCAGCGCCTTTTCAAAATTCTCGATTGCCGGTTCAAATTTTTGGGTCATAAAGAAACAGGCACCGGCAGTGTTGAACATATCCGGCCGCTGGGGGTCGACTTCAAGGCCTTTGTTGCAGGTTTCAATGGCCCTGTCGTACTGCTCCAGGTCCTTGAGGCAGGCACCCATGTGGGAATAGATATCAGGCAGGTTCAATCTGGCAGGCTTTCGCGTAAGAGCCGCTTCAAACTCCTGCAATGCCTCTTCCTGATCATAAATGGCAGCCAGCATCAGTCCCTTGTAAAAGCTGGTGTAGTACTGGCCGGG
>PIVQ01000800.1 GCA_003354055.1 Desulfobacteraceae bacterium
AATTAAATAAAATTTTAATGAAACCATTATCAGTATTAGAAAATAAATATGTCTCAGGTGGAGTAAAATTATTTTTAATTTTATATGCAGCTTTAATAGCACCAAAATTACCAGCATTTATAGCAAAATTATTAAAAAACCCAGTTGTTAAATTAACAATCTTATTTTTAATTATTTATACTGGAATTAAAGACCCAATTATGTCTTTATTAATCGCTGTTGGTTTCACAGTATCAATGTTAACTTTAAATAAATTAGAAACTGTAGGTAACTTAAATGAATTAATTGATGGAGCTATTGATGTCCCACAATCATTATTGAATGAAGTTATTGATGGAGCACAAGACTTAACAGGAGCAGCAGCTAGTTTAATCGGATCACCAGTAGAAAAAGTAACAGGTGTTGTTGATAAAATTGTTGATGGAGCACAAGAAATTGCAAATAAAGCAATTGATGGAGTACAAGAAATTGTAACAGGAGTAAAAGACGCAACAGAAAATTTCTCAATGGAAGACCGAACTGTATCAATGACAATGGAAGTACCAGATATGGGAAGTTTAGATGGCCTCAGTGGATTTTCAGGTAATGTTGTAGGAGCAGAATTATAAATTAATTAAAAAAATTATATCATTATATAATATAATCATTTATATAATGACTATTAAAAGTGATTTTCAAAAAATAATGGATAATCCAAAAATGATTTTTTCAAAGTATAGTAAATATTCATATATATTAATTGGAGTATTAATTTTAGCAAATTACTTATCAAAAGTGTTAGGATTATCATCTACAATTTTAATGGGAAGTGTAGGAAAACTTTTAGGTAAATCATCAAAAGTTGGACCAAGTGTAACATCAAAAATAGCAGCAGAGGTAGAGAATTTAGCAAAACAATTAAATAAAAATACACCTATAGAAATAGTTAAGGATATAGAAAATGCTGCAAAATTAACAAAACAATTAACAAAAAAAACATCATCTGTTGTAAGAAATAAAGTAGTTGAATTACTTAGTGATATATCAATAGATTTAGAAGAATCAGAAGATTCGCTATTACAACCAAAACAAGGAAGACCATCAGAAGCATGGAAAAGAGTTAAGAAAATGGTAAAAGATAAGAAATTTAAAGAATTAATAAAAGAAGATAATAATCAATCACAAAAACCTAAAGGATTTTTTGAAAAATTATTTGACAAAACAAAATGGGCTGATAAAGATATTAAACATACTGGAGGAAGTCCATCATACTTACATCAAAAACAACTTGGATTTTTATTTGTTGCTTTATCAATAGTTCATTATTTAGATTATAGTTCAGATTGTAAAAATTATGAAACATCTGATTTATTTAGTAGTGGTTTATTTACAATTATTACTTGTATGTTAATTTTCATATTGATTACAAAAATAGGATTATATTCTAAATTACACATGATGTTAAAAAGAAGAAATATTGGAGTTATAGCAGATTTAATTGATGGTGGTTTAGTATTTTTCATATATAATATGATAAAAAACATGAGAGATGTGACTGGATATAATAAATGTTCAATATCTTCATCTTCAACAGATTCATCTGATATTATAAATATACAAAATTATATTTCTTCATTAGAAGCAGATATTAAAGCATTACAAGATAAAATCGCAGAAGAAAAAACATTAAGAGAAACATATCAAACTCAATTGGAAGCAAAAATTTCAGAAAGAACATCAATCGTAGATACTTTAAATGACGAATTGTCAGCAGAAATATCAGCAGTTGATTCAAATTATGCTACAATTACAGAAAAACAAGAAAATCAAATAGAAGCACTTGATGCAAGAATATCTATATTAGAAACAAAAATATCAGATTTAGTAGTATCACAAGCAGAATTACAAACATTATTAGAAACAAGAATAAGTGCGATTGAAACAACACAATTAACATTAAAGAGTTTAATTGAAAGTAATACATCAAATATAACAAATAACTCATCAAGTATTGGAGATAATACATCAAAGATTGAAGGTAATATATTAAGTATTACTGAATTAAAAGCAATTGTAGATGCTTATGAAACACCAGTATCATATGAAGAAAGAGTAGCTGCTTTAGAAGTAGAACAAGATAATATATTAGCAAACATTGCAGCAAATACAACAAGTATTAAAAATATTGATTTATCAGGTATATCATCAAATGCAGCAGCGATTGTAGGAAATACATCATTAATTACATCAAATACATCAAATATTAATTCAAATACAGAATTAATAAAAGCAATTGATACATCTGGAATATCTACAAATACTGAAGCAATATCATTAATGAAATCAGCAATAAGTGCTATTGATACATCTGGAATATCTACAAATACTGAAGCAATTTCTCTATTAGAATCAGCAATAAATGCTATTGATACATCGGCAATAGAAACAAATACTAAAGGAATAGGCGCTATTGTTAAACATATATCATTTTTATCATCTGATATATCCACAAATACTGAAGCAATTTCTCTATTAAAATCAGCAATAGCTGCTATTGATACATCAGGAATAGCAACAAATACATCAGGAATAGCAACAAATACATCAGGAATATCAACAAATACATCAGATATAGCAACAAATACATCAGGAATAGCAACAAATACATCAGATATAGCAACAAATACTAAAGGAATAGGTGCTATTGTTCAACATATACCATTTTTATCATCAGAAATATCAACAAATAGTTCTGCTATTACATCAAACTCTACATTAATTACTGGATTAGATACAGAATTACAGGCATTAAAAACAAGAGTATCAGCAATAGAATTATTAGGTGCTGAATTAGATGCATTAGCATTAAGAGTAACTGCATTAGAATCTACAGATGTAGATTTTGAAACAAGAATATCCGCATTAGAATTATTAGATCACGGTGATAGTGATGAAAATAGCAATGATGATCGTAGTGTAACAATATGTCATAAAGGCAACACAATGAAAGTATCTACATCAGCATTGAGTGCTCATATTGCCCATGGTGATACTTTAGGTTCTTGTTAGATGTAATTAATTTAAATAAATAATGTTATGTTATAATATATATACATTGATTATGAATATATTTGATACTTTCAAAGGTAATTTAAAAGATATTTTAAATATTAATTCTTGTTCAACAAGTTTTTATTCAACTGCTATTTTACCAATAGTTATAGTAGCATATATCATGCTAATTCAATATTTAATTAATATTAAAAAACTAAAGAA
>PIVQ01000801.1 GCA_003354055.1 Desulfobacteraceae bacterium
GTGTATAAGGTTGATATTGACAGGTTTGCCGCAATGGATCTTGACCTTGATTTTTCTCAAATTCAGGTTGAGACCGGCGTGGATGACGACTCGGGCTATGATGACGGCTATGTGGATTAGTGTAAAAATTTAAGTATATTCAGGAGGATCCAATGGAATGTAAAGGGTGCAGCAAAGAATTCGCTGAATCGGAATTAAAAAAAGTCGGGCTGTGGAATTTTTGCCCCCCATGCTTTGAAAAACTCCTGGCAGATGCGGCTGAACCACAACAGGCGCCGGCGCCTGAACCCGAATCCGAACCCGAAACTCCCCCTCTGGTACTCAAGGGCGAGCAGGCAAGGTGTACGGTATGTGATGCAATCCTTGAGGACGGGGTTGGACACGACATGGGAATTCTAACCGTGTGCACGGCCTGCTACCAGGAATTGATCACAAGGCCTGAACCGATTAAAATTAATGTGGCCAAAGAAGAGGTGGTCGAGAATGAGGAGCCCGACCTTCCTTGGCCGGACCCTATGGAAACATTACCCTGCACCCAGTGCAAAAGAATCATCAAAAAAGTAGCGGCTAAGGTTTTTTACGACAAGCCTTATTGCCCGGATTGTTATTATAAAAATGACTTTCAAAATTTTGAGGGGTAAGGCACAAAATCATAAATAAATCATCCATAACAATAAATGCATTTTGTGCCCTGTTTGAACTGATATTGAAGCTTAGCTCAAATTTGGGTGGTTTAAATTTTAAAACTGGGCCTAAAACCCGATAAGGAAAGCTTATGTTTACCGATTCTCTCATCGCAACATTGGGGATGACCATAGATTCAACAGCCTATGCTATCCCCGCAGGCAGTCTCAGGGCGATCCAATTGCACATGGGTACCGTTGGATTTAACGGTAGTGTTTCTTTTACCCTGACCTCAAGGGATGATAATGATTTTTTCACGGGCTTTACAGGCACAGGGATAACTACGTTTTCACTCTCTGTCCAGGCAACCTACAACCAACCGGATCCTACGCCGGACCCTCTATATATAGAGGGGGTTATTACTCAAAAATCGGTCCGCGAGTATACGGTTGAGATCATGAAGGACACCCCCATTATCTGGTACGATTTTGAAATCCACTTCAAAGATGCGGCTCAGGTCCTATGGCGCCAGCATTTTCCAGTGAAAATCTACACTGAATCTTCGATGAATGATGTTATTACCGACAACAGCATCACAAATTTTACTGTAAGCACGGACTGGGAAGATCTGGATACCGCCTATGACCAGATATGTCTGGCTCTGGGGACAGTGGGAAATCATGCCAGTTTTTATGATTTTATTATCTGGTACGTTCAGACCCGGGGGGGCAATGTTTATTATGACTATATCAATAAAAAGTTGGTGATTTCGGGCAGCAAACAGACCGCAGATGATACCTCCACCCTGGATATTGACGATGTGGGCAGTTATCAACTGGTAATTCCCGAAACTTTGCGGAACAATATCCAACTGCATAATGTCAGTTCGGAATCTTCAGCAACCACATCAATTACCCAGGACGAGGCTGTTACCGGGATTTACAAGGATCATGTAATTAGAACCGATTTAACCACCGATGTCACCACTGAAACCGAATATCTGGAAGCTACTCTGGATATTGCCTCCAATGAAGTCCATCTTGAGTTCAAGCAGATGCCCAGAACCACATTTACTGTGGGGTCACAGGTGGAGTTTGACAGCAACAAGTGGTACCAGAATTTAAGCTTTAACGATGATACTTTCCGGGTGTATGAAATTGACATCAATGCAACTGCTGTTAACCAGATCAGTGAAAGCGGTATTGATGGCGAGTATGCGCCGTTTGAGATACAAATGACCGCCAAAATGGAAGAAAAGGATAACCCCAGAAGGATCTTCCCGGAAGTTGTCCCGCCTCGCTATCCCTTGAGCGTTGAGGGAACCGTGGTCAGTGAAACCGGTGAAGATACGGACAAGACCTATCAGATATATACGGATGAAGATACGTCTCTGGAATATTACAAGGTATATGTACCCCTTTGGGATCTGAATATTCTGACCCGGTATATTCCGGATTTTCTGCCCGGCCACCTTTACTTCCCCCTATTTAGAGATACAAGGATATTAATGGATCTGTCCCTGCACAAGGCAAGGGTTGCAAGGGTTCTGGACTGGGGGGATTCCACCCGGTTGCCAAGTGATTACCAGGGGAATCACATCCTCTTTGGGAAAAATGACGAGGATCAGACATCCATGCAGCATTATTATGATGAGAGCAAACCGGTTCTTTCAATAGAACGGACCAATGATACAGATACCCAGCTCATTAAGATCAGTGAAGAATCGATTTTACTTTCAACGCAAGATGATGAGTCTTAACAGGTCGAATTTGAGGAGACGTTTAACATGGCAAACCTAGTGATTACCGGCGCCCTTCTTTCCTGCTCCATGGGGACCGCGCCCACGGCTCTGGTCGTAACATCAAATGTCACGGTGCTTTCCACGTTGCCGGCTGCCACAATCATGGATTATGCGCCCCTTGTAAATATTCCGACCTTTGCCATGTGTGCATCAACCTCAAATCCAACTACCATTGCCGCCACTGCAGCTGCAAGCGGTGTTTACACCCAGGGGGTCTGCATACCGGCGTGTGCATCTCCCTGGTCTCCTGGGGCCAGCAAGACCACTATAGGGGGGATTGCAGCACTACTCGATAGTGATACCTGTTCTTGCTCCTATGGGGGGTCGGTTAGTATTTCTTTTGCAGGGCAGGTAACAGTTAGTGCTTCATGAGTAATTTCCAAAATGGGTCAGCCCTTGTCCCGCGGCCTGATCCAAAACTTTGAATTGTTTTTTTAGTAGTGTTTAGTTAATAAAAAAAAGCAAAGTTTTCACACAATTTATGTATGCCTGGAAGGGCACGCCAATACAGCTATACATATACTGTTTATCACCACTATGTGGTGTTTTCTTTAAATAAAAAATTGACGTAATTCTAATTTAATGCAATAAGTTTTCCTATGCGCTTGAGTATTTGCCCATATGCTGGAGACATTGATATTCCGGTTAAAAGACAAGAATTGAAATTCTAGCACTTATTGCCCAGAGGGAGGGAGGAATCGTGAGAATAGAAAATTTTTCCATGGCATCGCAAAGTGTCATTGAGACTGCTGTCCGTCTTGCAGTGAAACATGAACACAAAAACGTTACCCCGTGGCATCTGCTCCAGGCCATGCTTGATACGG
>PIVQ01000125.1 GCA_003354055.1 Desulfobacteraceae bacterium
CGTTACAAAATAACTTGATCTAAATACCCTGAAGGGCAGAAACTTGTTTCCAAAACCCCTTAAAAGACTGGGTATTTTGAAAACAAAAGATCAAGTAATTTTGGAGCCGATCCTTAGATTAAAAATACAAAACAGGATTTTCAAATGCAAATCAAACATGTGTTTTTTTTCCTCCTGCTCATTGTCCTTTCCGGATTGCCGTTGAACCCGGCCCGGGCCGGGGATCTTACCCCGTCGGGGACCCTTGATTCAGGCATGGTCCATACTCCTGACGGCCGCATCCTTGTCGGCGAAGGAGTAACAGGCGGCGGCCCCTGCACCATCAATCGGGGTAAAAAGGTAATCTTTGCCGCTGCCAACGGGATTATTCTGGGTGACGGGTTCCATGCAAAAGAGGAGTCAAATTTTCAAGGACTCATCCCGGATACTGCGGATACGGATTCAGACGGGATGGAGGACTGGTGGGAGGTGCTCTACGGCCTGAATCCCCTACTGGATGATGCCGGTATGGATCCGGACCAGGACGGTCTGACCAATGGGGCGGAATTCTCGGGCAAGACCGATCCCAACAGCAAAGAGGCTCCTGTTATCGTCTTTGGGGCGGATCCCCCGGATATCCCCCGGGGGGGAACCGCCACACTATCCTGGGATATTACCCATGCAGAGACCTATACCCTGACCCCGGGCAATGTGGCCATCAGCCAGGCCGGGAGCATCCAGGTAAGCCCCGGGGAATCCACCACCTACAGGATTACAGCCACAGGGCCGGGCGGTACATCAACCCGGGAAATCACCGTCTCCATAAACAATGCCCTTCCCAGGATCATCTTTAACGCCTTTCCGCCCTCCATTGTGGAAGGCGCCTCAAGCAAGCTCTCCTGGACCGTCCTCAACGGTGATACCGTGACCCTGGACCAGGACATCGGCACCAAAACAGTCCAGGGAGAGATAAGTGTCACCCCCTCTGTCACCACAATCTATACCCTGACAGCCGTCAATTCAGAGGGCAGTTCCAAGGCCCGGGTGACCCTGACGGTTGCACATAAGAAACCAGTAGTTACCATCAGTGCCAGCCCGATCATTGTTCCCCAGGGCGGTTCCACCACCCTGACCTGGACCTCCCAGAACGGTACCGGCGCCTCCATTGACAATGGCGTGGGACCGGTCCCCCTGTCAGGCACCATTCAGCTGACCCCGGGCGGAACCACGACCTATACCCTCACCGTCACAGGACCCGGAGGGAGCGCCCATGCATCCGCCCTGGTGGGAGATGGATCCGATACAGATCTGGACGGTATCCCGGATGCCTGGGAAACCACCTACGGCCTGGATCCGACTGATGCCCAGGATGCAGGCCTTGACGGAGACGGAGACCTGATGACCAACGGGGCTGAATACCTGGCAGGTACAGATCCCCATGCCTATGACAACCAGGATCTGATTCTGTCCGCCGCCCTCTCAGGAAACTATACCTCCGGTGGAAAAATCATCATCTCCCCCCAATCCGGGCAGCAGACCATCATTCCCTCAGGGGCTTCCCATACCCTGACCGCAAACTGCTCCATCAGCCTTCTGCCGGAACTTCTTATCTCTCAGGGATCTCAAGTTGTTATCAGAGGCGGGGACTGCGATCAGCTTCCCGATGCCTGGGAAATTGCCAACTTTGACACCCTTGAACACGGCAATGATTCTGATCCGGACAATGACGGCCTGACCAACTACCAGGAATACCAGATCAACTCCGATCCCCTGGTTGCGGACTGGGATACGGATAACGACGGCCTCAACGATGCCTGGGAACTGAAATATTTCGGCTCCCTGGATCAGACCGGAGACATGGATTCCGATAATGACGGCGCCTCAAATTATATTGAGCAGCTGACAAAGACGGATCCCTCGGATATCTACTCCACTCCCAAACCCGGCAATTATTACGAATACGATGCACTCGGCCGTATCAAACGCCTCATCCGGATTAATTAATCATGCTCCAGGAGAAGGAAACCATGCTTCCCAGATTTCTTAAAAATTCCAAGATCAGACTTCAGATCTCTTCTATTATCCTCTTGCTCTTTACCCTGTGCTTTACCGTTCCGGCCGGGGCCAGCCAGACCAGCCTGAACGCCCAGGATGGAAACGGACAGAGCGCTCCTGTCCCCAGCACCATGATATATACAGGGGCTGCCACCTATTCCGTACCCGTTGGGGTATTGCCCGGCCGGAACAACCTGGCCCCGAATCTCACCCTGTCCTACAGCAGTTTTTCCGGGAACGGCTGGATCGGCCTGGGCTGGAACCTAGGCATGCCCGCCATCCAGCGCTCCAC
Organism: Desulfobacteraceae bacterium; assembly: GCA_003354055.1. The sequence continues at coordinate 2,327 of PIVQ01000125.1, forward strand.
CAAGCGGGGCCTGGATTATACGGCGGATGAGTTTCTGGCAGGCTCCGATGAACTGACCCAGCGGGCTGACTGGGGAAGCGGCTATTACGGCCTAAAAATCGAAAAATCCTTTTCCAAGTATTATTATAACGGTACCTCCTGGGAGGTGACGGCCAAAAACGGGATGCGCTTTTTCTATGGCGCAAGTTCCGGTTCCAGGCTGGGAAAGGACAGCAGCAACACCTATATCTGGCTGTTGTCCCGGGTGGAGGACACCAACGGCAACTACTTTACGGTGTCTTATACGGAAGACCAGGGACAGCTATATCTGAGCCAAATCGACTATACCGGCCATTCCTCGGGCCTTGCCCCGTCCAACCGGGTGGCCTTTGAACTGGAAGACCGGCCCGATCCCCTGACCTCCTATGCCTCGGGTAAAAAGATCACCACGGCCAAACGTCTTGCGGCCATCCGGGTATACAATAAGAACGATGACTTAAGCTCGGCCTTCAAGCTTTTCTATGATGATTCAAGCCCCCTGAACCTTTCCAGACTTATCCGGGTCCAGCGCCTGGGCTCCGACAACACCAGCATCCTGCCGCCGGTTGAAATCGAATGGAACGACCAAAACCAGGTCAGCTTTGTCGCTGCAAAAATCACCAGCTCCCCGGGCTCGGATGATGCAGGCTATCTCAGATTTGCAGATCTCAACGGTGACGGCAGAGACGATATGATTACCCACAACAGCACAGGCTCCGTCTTTACCCAGCTGGGCAACGGGGACGGTACCTTTGCCAGCCAGCAGACCACAGGTGGCTCAGGCGGGGAAGGCCCGGGATATCTTACCCTGGCCGATCTCAATGCCGACGGCAAAGCCGACCTGATCAAGCATGATGAAACCGGTAAGGTTTATTTTGCCTTTTCCAATGGTGACGGCACCTTTGGGAGTTTTACCACCCACACCGGTGCCGGCGGGGACGGCCAGTGGCGTGTCGGGATTGTGGATATCAACGGAGACGGATCAGGAGACCTGATCAAATCCGCCGATGAGAGCGGCACTGAAAAACTCTACATCTACACCTTCAACAACGACACCAACACCTTTTCCTCCTCCTATACCACGCCCGGAGGCCCCGGCGGCGGTATCGGCAAGGAATTCATCATTGACGTCAACAATGACTCCTATGCAGATCTTCTCAAGTGCGATGATGATGAAAAGCTTTATATACACAAGTCCAATAAAACCGACGGGTTTGAGACCTCCTACACCACCTTTACGGCCGCAGGGCTGAAACAGGGCTACATCCGGTTCGGGGATGTCAACGGTGACGGTATTGCCGATCTTATCATCCACAAGGACAACGGCACGGTCAATGTCTATCTGGCCGACGGTCAGGGGTCCTTTTCCACTACGCCTGTATCCCACAGCGGCTCCGGAGGGGATGATGCCAACCGGGTCCAGGTCAGGGATGTGAATGCCGACGGCTTTGCCGATCTGATCAAGGAGAACAGCAGCGGGACAATTTTTATCTATCTATCCGTCCCGGGCAACGGGTCCTTTGAAACCACGGCCGTATATTTCCAGGCCAAACCCCTGTCATCCATGCGGGAGGGCATCATTTTCAACGATGTCTCAGGAGACGGAAGACCGGATCTCGCCCGGGTTACCGATGCAGGTGTTGTGTACAGTTATGCTGCGGAAGGCTTCGGCACCCCCGGCCTGATGAAAAAGGCCAGGATTGAGAACGGGGCCTCCATTACCATGGACTATACCCTGTCCACCAACTTCACCCACACCCTCATGCCCAACAAGATGTTCCTGGTGGCCACCCGCACCGTGGAGGACGGTTTCGGCAATCTGTCTGCGGAAAACTACCACTATGCGGACGGTCTTTACGATTATACTGACCGGGAATTCCGGGGCTTCGGCTTTGTGACCAAAACCAATCCCAACAACACTATTTCCAAAACCTGGTTCCACCAGACCAAGCAGTTCAAAGGGGCGGCCTATCAGGAGGAGCTGTGGGAGGCCGGGGAAACAAAACGCTTTGCCCAAACTATCAATACCTACGAAGCCGCAGCCACCGGCCCCCAGGACCAGGGCATCGTCTTTGTCAAGCTTACCCAAACCCGGACGGAAAAATACGACGACCAGACCGTATTTACCCAGAAGGATATTGTTTACGACGATGAAACTGGAAATCCCCTGACCACCACCCTGTCCGGCACAGGGGCCGAAAGCCTGATCACGGAGATGACCTATGATACCTATGGCGGGGCCGACGGCTGGATATGGAGAAAGACCGGGGAAACCCTGAGCGGCAGTGATTCCGGCAAGGTCAGGGAGCAGTACTTTGAGTACGATGCCCTCACCGGCAACCTCTTATCCGAATCCGCCTGGCTGGAAGGGGATACAAATCCTTCCACCTCTTATGATTACGACATTTACGGCAACCAGATCTCCGTCACCAATGCCCGGGGCTTTACCTCCACCCTGGAGTATGACACCCAGACTCAAACCTTCCCGGTAAAGGCATTCAAACCCACGGCCAACGGCATGACCCTGAGCGTTGAAACCACCTATAATCCTCTCTATGCCCAGCCGGATTCGGTAACGGATGAAAACGGGAACACCACCTATTATACCTATGATGTTTTCGGAAGGACAACCCAGGTCCTGAGCCCGGACGGCGGCCTCACCCTGACGGAATACTACGACTTCCTGGTCCCCAGAAAACAGGTGGTCAAGATCAAAGAAAATGAGGTATCCGCCCCCGAGACGGTCTCCTTTACCTATGTGGACGGTCTGGGACGGCCCATGCAGTCCGTAAGCCTAGGCCAGGACCAGTATATCATCGTTAAAAAGCACTATGACAACATGGGACGGGAGTATCTGAGCGAGGGGCCTTTTTTCTCAAATACCTACGACTGCCCCCAGCCGCTGCCGGCGGTCTACCCTTACGTCAAAACCTACTTTGATTCCCTGTCCCGCCCCATAATGATGGAAACCGCAGGGGAAACCGCGGGGGATCCCGTTATCTCCACCGTCAGCTATTCAGGCTTTAACACCACGGGCACGGGTCCGGACGGCAGCCGGAAAACCGAGATCAAGGATTATCTCGGCCGGGTCGCGGAGATCCGGCAGTACACCGACCTTGAAACTCTGAGCACCTTTTATGAATTCAATGCCGCCAAGGACCTGCTCACGGTCACCAATCCCTTTGGCAAGCAAACCTCCATCACCTACGATACCCTGGGCCGGAAGACAGCCATGGATGATCCGGACATGGGGCATTGGGACTATACCTACGGTGAAAGCGGAAACCTCCTGTCCCAGACCGATGCCAAGGGCCAGGTCATCCGCTTTACCTACGACAACCTGGACCGGGTCCTGAAAAAGGAGTGCTTTGCCAACGCTTCAGCCACCGATTCCCTGGCCGGGGAAACCATCACCTATGAGTATGACAATGCATCAATCGCCAACGGCCGGGGCCGTCTCTATACATTAACCCGCGGCAATACCCAGACCGTTTACGACACCTATGACGTCATGGGCCGGGAAACCGTGGTCTCCAAGATGATCAGCGACCAGCGCTACACCACGACCAAAACCTACGACCTCACCGGCAAGGTCACAAAACTTACCTACCCGGATCTTTACGAGGTCCACTACGACTACCATGCAGGTTCAGGCCTGCTCAAAGAGACTCTGGGCAAGGCCTATGATGCCACGGAAACAACCAGTCTCGCCCACTTTGACCAATACGAACCCACCGGCAAGATGGGGCAGGTCTACTACGGAAACGACGCCTATACCTCCTTTTCCTATAACCAGGGCAGCACCCGCCTCACCGCCATCCAGACCCTGGACAGCGACGGCCTCTTTCTCCAGAACCTGAACTACGACTATACAAGGGCCGGGGATATCTCAAGGATCACGGATATCCAGAACAACATCACAAGAGAGTACACCTACGACCGCCTCCACCGCCTCACAGCGGAAAACATTACAAATGAAGGCGTCCCCATAAACAATATCGAGGCCCTCAATTACAGCCACGATGATCCCGACCACATCCACGCAGTCTCAGCCATCAACCACAACGGCACGGACGCCGCCTATACCTACGATGCCAACGGAAACATGACCGCAAGCCCGGACCTGAAAGACGACTATCAAGAGCGGGCCATCACCTACAACACCGACAATATGCCGGTACAGATCGTAAAAGGGGACACCACCGTCACCTTTACCTATGACGGCCACGGCACCCGTGTGGAAAAAATAGTCAACGGCAACACCGTCACCACCTACGCAGGCGAACATTTTGAAATCAAAAACGGCATCCTGACCAAGTACATCTTTGCCGGCAGCCTCAGAATCGCCATGATCCAAAACAATGAAACCTTCTTCATCCACAAGGATCACCTGGGCTCCTCCACCGTCATCACAGACGCCACCGGCACCATTAAAGACACCCAGCAGGCCTCCTACAATCCCTTCGGCATGACCCGCGGCGACACCGACATTACCCTGACCGACTACAAATACACAGGCCAGGAGTTTGACGGGGAAACAGGTCTCTACAACTACAATGCCCGCCTCTACGATCCCGTGATCGGAATGTTTATTTCTGCCGACACCATTGTGCCTGATCCGACTAATCCTCAGACTATGAACCGGTATGCTTATTGCGGAAATAATCCCATGATGTATACCGATCCGAGTGGTCATTTTTGGCACATTGTTATTGGTGCTGTTATTGGTGCAGTAAAAGCAGCCATCACTGGAGAAAATATTATAAAAGGGGCAGTTGTAGGAGCAGTATCCGCAGCTCTCTTTTATGGTGCAGGAGAGATAGCGATGACTGCAACACAGAGTGTAATTACCCATGCAGCAGCAGGAGCGATGTCTGGAGGGATAAGTGCGGCCGTAAATGGAGGTGATATCGGTATGGGGATTATTGTCGGCGGTATTACAGGAGGATTAGCTGAATTGGGTGGTGGATTAATGTCTCTTTATGATATTGATAGTTTTGGTGCACAATTTGCTGGGCGAGCAGTTATAGGTGGCGTTACCGGAGGAATCACATCGGAATTATCTGGTGGTACATTTGGAGATGGATTTAAGTCTGGGATGCAAACTGCCGCTTATGGGTACATGTTTAACCATATGTCCCATGAAGGTTTTAAAATGTGGAAAAGATATCAGGCTCAACACAGGTGGGCTCAAGTGGCTGAGATAAGAAGGCAAAAAATATGGGAGATTTTTAAGCCAGCATCACCAGAGCAGATATCTAATATTGCGCGGGGCACTATGGATAGAAGTGGTGTAGAAGATATTGCAACTGTTTTTCCAGCCGCTGGAGCCGCTACAGCCTTTGGAATGGGGGGAGCTCTTTGTGAACCTTTGATGGTTGGATTAACGACACCTGCTGGCAAAAGAGTATATGAATTTATTTATAATCGTATGGCTGATGTTACTATTTACGGAAAGCCACCAATGCTTACAGCTGTTCCAGACGGTTACCATCTTTTGCCGAGGAATAATAATTAACAAAAATCTTATGACTTGATAACTCAGGATATAATCCATATGAACTCACAAAACTTTTTACAATGAATAAAAAACATCTTTTTTGGCTTTGCTCCGGAATTTTATTTTGGAGCATTATACCCGTTATTTTAGCAGGATTGGTTGTGAATAAAGGGCTCTCCGATATAATTTCTCATGCCGGAATAGTACTGTTTTTTACTATAATTGTTGTTTTATTAATACAAGAAATTTTTAGAGAATTTAAAACAAACATCAATCCTAAAAGCTGGTTTTTTATCCCGCTTTTATGTTGGATTCTTTTTTCCTGTGTTCAACTATTTGAACCACCATATTCTGATAGGCTTTTTATTTTTGATTTGATTGTTGATTTTTTTAAGTAGTGCCTGTTACTGCCCAAATTCTGGTCGTACATTTTGCCGAATTACAGCTCATAAGATTTCGACCGTTTTGGGGCGTTTTTCCAAATACATATGGTCTTTTGGAGAAGATCATAGTGGCAATACGCCTAACCCCTTATCCTGAACACAATATATATTGAGCGAGAAAAATTGGAAGCGAGAGAAGCTGGAAAAGCAGGAACAATGGGGGGAGAGCCTATGGCTGACAATTATATCAGCGAGAACCGCTGGAACGGCGAGAACAGGGGAGGTTGCGCTTTGCGCGCCAGTTTATATTATTCAATGCTCGTATCCGATTCTTTGACAAAATAAAATACCGACGCTTTATTAAAATTGGTAACCGAAGGTTCACCTTCTGCTGCTCTCGCTGTTCAAGCTGTTCTCGCTTCTCTCGCTGTGCCGAAGGCACCTATGACGGCCACGGCACCCGCGTAGAAAAGATCATCAACGGCAATACCTATCTCCCAATCTTTTTCTCCTGATTTTTGATTACAGGAATCAATGATCTGAGAATATCATTAATAGACGTTTCATCAGAAAAAAATTCAGCGACATCCGGATCAAGGGTTACAACATTGGTGCCTTCCAGATATTTTTTAGTATACTTCCCTCTTACGCCTTTACCAAAGTCATATTCAGCCTGCATATCAGGATTATCAGATGTCTTGGTCATAGTACTTCCTTTCTTTTTTAGTTGCCTTCCTTGCACTGATAATTCGAATATAATCTTCCATTTCAGTATGCACCACAACTAACGTTCTTTTATTAAATGCGACCCCGATAAGGACATATCTGTTTTCATCATCCGAGTGTAGAGGATCCGCAATTGTCAGCGATAATGGATCTTTGAATGCCGTACTTGCCTCTTCAAAAGAAATCCCGTGTTTCTTCAAGTTTGATTCAGCTTTCTGGGGATCCCACTCAAATTTTAACATTGGTCAGCTCTTATTCAAAAAAACAATGATTTAGAATATTTGGCACAAATATTTTCCGATTGAAGCCACTGATAATAAGCCTATCATCACCGTCAATCGGAAATTACCTTCTGGTAACCGTTATATCATAAATGTATTGTAACGCATTGGACTAAAAAAGCAACGACCACAAGATATATTGAGCGAAAGAAGTTGGAAGCGAGAGAAGCTGGAAAAGCAGGAGCAATGGGTTGCGAGCCTATGGCTGAGGATAATCAGCGAGAACCGCGAGAACAGGAGAGGTTGCGCTTTGCGCGCCACTTTATATATTTCAGTGTTCGTACCCGGCTCTTTGACAAAATAAAATACCGAGGCTTTATAAAAATTTGGTAACCGAAGGTTCACCTTCTACTGCTCTCGCTGATCAAGCTGTTCTCGCTTCTCTCGCTGTGCCGAAGGCACACATAAAACCAAAAGGTTTTCATGTTTTTGACCAAAATTCAGAAAAACATGAAAACCCATTAAAATAATTGACGATATCTGGTTTTTCTGATAGAGTTTTCATGTTTTAAAAGGAAAAGCATAAAAAACATGAAAACCATCTAATTTTGTTGGGATTTAATATTATGATGCCTTTTACTGAATTGCAATCCAAAACCCATATTAACGCCACTCAATTATATGAGGGGTTTAGGGATGCCTTAAAAAGGGCGCGTTCTTACCGGGGTAGCATGACCTGGAAAAAGGCTAAGGGTAGACAATATCTTTTCAGGGTCAGAGATAACTATGGAAACGGGAGTAGCCTGGGAGCCAGAACGCCTGAAACAGAAAAAATTTATAATGCTTTTTACAGCAACAAAGACAAGGCTAAAGGCAGGTTCAAATCCCTTAAAGAAGAGGTGAAAGCCCATGCCCCGCTTTGTAAATCTGTAAAAATCCAAAGGGTCCCTATTATTGCTGCCAGAATCCTAAGGGAATTGGATCAGCAAAATCTTCTTGGTGAGCACATCATGGTTGTTGGAACCAATGCATTATATGCATACGAAGCTGCTGCAGGCGTGTTTTTTGACAACAAATCAATCGCAACTGAAGATATGGACATTCTCTGGGATATCCGGTCTAAACTAAAATTAGGTATTCAAAACGAGTCTGCCCCCAAAGACTTTATTGATGTTCTCCGTAAAGTCGATAAAACCTTTGAATTATACCATGGCCAAAATTTCAGGGTTTCCAATGAAAAAGGGTATATGGTTGACCTGTTAAAAGCGATGCCGTCTCCTGCCACCAAAGTTGAACGAGACAGGATAGGCGGTCCGGATGATATGAGAGCTGCTGAGGTAAAAAACCTGTCATGGCTCTTGTCAGCTCCCAAATTCGAGCAAATTGCCATTGGATTCGACGGCATCCCTGTTCGCATCGTTGCACCCGATCCAAGAGCGTATGCATTGCACAAGTCTTGGGTCAGTGAACAAAAAAATCGAGACCCCCGGAAAAAAGGCAGAGATCGGGAACAAGCCATAGCTGTGGCTCAACTGGTGATGGAACATTTGCCATATCTTGAGTTCAGTAAAGAAGATATGCAAATGTTTCCGGCAGAGGTTTTAGTGAATTTTTATTCCATCATCCAAGAGCACGATGATAACGATGATGATTTTTCTCTTCGGTTTTAATTGTTACGGGCCAAATTCTGGTAGTACCTTTTGCCGAATTACAGATCATAAGATTTCGACCGTTTTGGGGCGTTTTCCCAAATACATATGGTCTTTTGAAGAAGATCGTAGTGGCAAAACGCCAAAACCCTTATTTTGACCACCATATATATCAGCGAGAACCGCTCGATCGGCGGGAACGGCGAGAACAGTAGAGGTTGCGCTTTGCGCTCCAGTTTATATAATCAGTGTTCGTACCCGGCTCTTTAACAAAAGAAAATACCGACTCTTTATTTAAATTGGCAACCGAAGGTTCACCACCTGCTGCTCTCGCTGTTCGAGCGGTTCCCGCTGTTCTCGCGAATTTTCAGAAATCATTGCAATGAGTCGAATAAGCGTAATAATCGACTCATAGTTTGAGTCAAATAGACCAGGGGTTAAATCAAATCATGAGCTATATATGGCAAAACCCGGAATGGCCGGACTTTAAACAAGTCGCAGTGAATATTCTACAGCCTTCAATTTTTCCGCAAAAAATCAGGGAATCCCTGATTGCCTTTCCCGGAACTTTCAGATAAAACCGGTTCTAATTGATTGAGTTTTCCGATTTTTTATACTAATCAATACCCGTTAGCATCTGGCGATGAATTGACAGGCATGTAGTAAAGCAAAAGATAAACAAAAGAGGTAACCAACATGATATCAAACCAAAAAGGCTTTTCATTCATAGAACTTATGGTCGTCGTCATTATCCTGGGCATATTGGCCGGGATGATCGTACCCAGATACATGGGGCGGACAGACGAGGCAAAGGCAGTCAAGGCAAAGGTGGATATTGCCGCCATTGAGACCAGTCTTAAAATGTACCGCCTGGACAACGGGACCTATCCCTCCACGGAACAGGGGCTGATGGCCCTGATTGAAAAGCCCACCACAGAACCGGCTGCACCCAACTGGAGTCAAAACGGCTATCTGGACAAGAAAAAATTGCCCAAGGATCCCTGGAACCGGGAATATATTTATATCTGCCCCGGAGTTCACGAGGAGCTGGATATTCTTTCTTACGGGGCGGACGGTGCGCCCGGGGGTGAGGGAAAGAATGCGGATATTATGAGTTGGGAGATGGAATAAGGGCAGCGAGAACAGGTATCAGCTAGATCAGCGAGAACAGTAGGTGGTGAACCCGCGGTTGGCAATTATATGTTGGGCGAGTTTCGGAAAGTACTGCAAAAGGTTATAAAAGATTCAGACCAGGTACTTTGGCAAAATGACGATCCAGGGTGTACATCTTAAGCCCTGTTCGAAACGCGGTGGCTGCGATCCAGATGTCATTGGTGGGAATGGGGGTTCCGTTTTTTCTGAGGGCATCAAGAACCTGGGCGTAAAAGTCCGCGGTTTCCGCATCCACCGGGAAGATCTCGACTCTGGGGGAATCAAGGAACTCTTCCATTTTTTTTTGGTTTTCTCTTTCCTTTTTGCCTCCTTTAAACCCACTTAAAAGCTCTCCGATGCTTATGGTTGAAATCCCTATAAATTCTGCCTTTTGAAGGTTTTGAACCACATCCTGATCTCCCCGCATGGCATTGGAGTAAATATTGGTATCAATGAGCAGGCGGTTCATTCCCATAGCTCCTTATCAATTTGCCGGCCGGCATCTATCCCCGTCTGAATCTCCTTATACTCCTTTTCCGACCATGTACCGAAGAGATGATCCAGGTCATGATGGACTTTGGTAAATTTCTTAGCTTTAAGAAGCCCTAGTTTCTCTTTTATCAGATTGATCACATATTGATTTACGCTTTTGCCCTCTTTCTCTGCGGCTTTTTTTAATTCTTCTGAAACCTTGGGATCAACCCCTCTGATGGTAATAGCTTTCATTTTCACCTCCCACATCTTGAGACATCATAGTTTGACATCGATATGACATCATTTTATAACATCTCTGGTTTTTGTCAATGATGATCGTCAGACTGGCCAACTGGGCCATAATTATTGAGAATAATATTACCCAAAATCATGAAAAATAAGGGTTTCCCCGATTGTATTTTCCTTTATTTTGTATTAGTTAGTAACCACTGGTTTTGTCTGCAGTTAATAAAACTTGTTTGCAGATACGGGTTATTAAAGAAAGATATAAGGGATATGACAGGAAACAATAAAGGCTTTTCATTTGTGGAACTCATGGTGGTGATGTTTATCCTGTCCATCCTGGCCTTTTTTACCATTCCGTATTTTGTGAGTCCGGGAGGGGCGCCCCAGGCTTCCGGCAGCCAGGCCCTGGCCAGACTCATGGTCTCTTTAAAGCGCAAGGCTGTTCAGGACAACCGGGATTACCTGCTTCACCTGGATCAGGTGGCCGGTAAGGTTTGGGTTACGGTTCCGGATTCAGACGAGCAAGAGCCTCAGAAAGATCAGAACGACCATGAAGAAGAGGACCGGGGAAATGCCCAAACCATGACAGACCTGCCGTTAAGCGGGGTTGAGCTTTTGAATCAGCCTGATCCTGAGCCCTCGGATACCATCATCCGGTTTTACAGCCGGGGGCATTCCGATGCCGCCCTGATTCAGGTGGCAACTGAGGATGGGGAGGCTATTACTCTGAAACTTCACCCCTTCTTAGCTGATCCCGAGATTATTCAGGGGCATGTGAGCTTCCATGACTGCATCTGATAAAGGCTTTACTTTAATTGAGATCATGGTGGCCATGGCGGTTCTGGCCATTGTCCTGGCCACCCTTTTCAAGCTCCAGTCCTCGACCATTGCCCTGTCCGAAGCCGCGCACTTCAAATCCCTGGCGCAGGTATTGGCCCGG
>PIVQ01001639.1 GCA_003354055.1 Desulfobacteraceae bacterium
ATTACGACCTTCCGTTGGCCGTGGTGGAAAAACTGGTGCAGCAGGGATTTGAGGCCGAGGCCCTGTCCTGTGAGCTGCCTGTGGCAACGGCGGACCTGGTCCAGGAGTTTAGTCAGATCTTCAACCGATATGCCTATGATGAGTATGCGGACCGGCCGGTGAGGGTGGTGCAGGAAGAGGGGCAGAAACATCCCTATGCCAGGAAATATGCCTGGCAGATCCTGCGGAGAGTCATCGTCTTACTGCCCCCGGACTTCACCACAGACGGTGTGACCGTCCTGTTCCGTTATCTGGAATCCTGCATGCTGGCCTCCCATACCCGGGATACGGCCGATCGTATCCAGCAGATTTTTTCAAGTTTATGGGGGATTCGTAACTCTCAGCGTTCCCCACGGTGGCAGGCGCTTTTCCAGGCGGAAAAAACCGTCAATGTCTACGGCCTGGCCGCTGCATCTGTTATGGCCTGTTTCCAGACAGAGGTTTATATGAAACAGGGGGCAGACGGGGAAACCGGCCGTTTCCTGCCTCTGGGTCATGTGCCCGGCCCCACCCACCCGCTGCTGCTGCGCTTTATGAGCCAGCCTGTGATCGGCCAGGGCCGGTGGGCCATCCAGGCTTCTATTTCCGTGAAAAACGCCCATCCCTTCATGGACAGGAACCAGAAACGGGCGGTGGTCCTCAACGGGCAGTTTGACTCTGAGGTGGAAAGCCGGATCCAGGAATACCTGACCCAGGTGGCCGGGTTCTCTCTGCGTACGGACAACTCCACCGAATTGTTCGCCATGCT
>PIVQ01001640.1 GCA_003354055.1 Desulfobacteraceae bacterium
TCATACTCAGGGACGTAAACCAGACCCTGGAACGGATGGATAAAAGTTTTGCCCAGCTCCGCACCACCCTTTCCATGGCAGATCAAGTGGTTCAGGGCAGTGAAAAAACCGGGCTGATCTTTAAAGATCTCATGCTCTCAGCGGACCAGTTGGCAAACAGACTTTTACCTGAAGATACCAGTTCGCCTGGCAAACCTTTTGATATCAATGACTATACCCGGGCCATGCGTCAGCTGGAGGTTTCCACAGAAAAACTCAATAACCTGTTAACCTCGGCAAATACTATATCTGAAGAACTGACAGGTTCAATTTTTAACGATTTTAATACTGCTACGGAAAAAAGAGTGGACCATATCTTCTTTCGCCTGGTAGAGCTATGTCTGGTGTCTGGTCTGGTCGTCCTTATCCTCATCATTGTCAACTATCGAATCAGAAAAAACCGGGCTCACCCCTTGTCCCAGGACTGAATCTCGATGATATTTCCCTCAGGATCCTTAAAATAAACAAAGACCAAAGTGCCGATGCCGGGCACGACCTTTTCCGTAACCTTGCCCAGATGCTGTCCCCCGTGTTCTAATGCCAGATCAAAGGTCGTTCTCACATCATCCACCTCAAAGGCAATATGGGTAAACCCCTGGCTGTTAGCCATGGTTTCGCCGGTTTTAGTCATCTCTTTATAGGTATAAATCTCCAGGGTAGGTCCGTCATCCCCGAATCCGGGCAGAATAAGGTGTGCCCCTTCAAGCCGGGCATTGGACAACCCTGTGGCCCGGTCCAGCCATTCCC
>PIVQ01000802.1 GCA_003354055.1 Desulfobacteraceae bacterium
ATCATGTCACTATCTAATTTATTAAAGAAGCGAATTTCTGTGCGCGCCTTTCTGGATAAACCGGTCTCCGAAGAAATTTTAAAAAAGATATTCACTGATGCCCAATTGTCACCATCCAACTGCAATGTTCAACCCTGGCAGATTCATGTCGTTTCCGGAGCAAAAAAGGATGCTCTTAAAGACAAATTAATTGAGGAATTGATGAACGGCAAAGAACCCAATCCGGATTTTGACTGGAGAATACGCTATAAGGGCATTCATCGTGACCGTCAGTTTGAATCTGCAAACGCCCTTTATAGTTCAATGGGTATTGAGCGTAGTGACAAACCATCCAGATTGAATGCCTTGATTCGGAATTGGACATTTTTTGATGCTCCCCATGCCCTGTTTTTTACCATGGAAAAATATTTAAACATCATGGGAGCTGTTGATATAGGTATCTATGCCCAAACACTCTCTTTGTTGATGAACGAGAATGGTATCGCAAACTGTTTCCAAGGTGCTTTGGGTCAATTTCCCGATCCGGTGAAAAAACTTTTGGATATCCCGAATAATCTTGGCATCCTCTTTGGCATGTCATTTGGATATGCAGATGAAAAAGCACCTGTAAACACAACCAGAACGGATCGGGTATCTATTGAAGACTCCGTAGTATTTTGGGATTAATACTGGTCACAAAAATCAAAAAGGGCTTAAGAGAAAATCTCTTAAGCCCTTTAATTTTTATGGTAGGCACGAGCAGACTTGAACTGCTGACTTCTACCGTGTCGATCTGATTCCGGTCGTTGTTGTTGTGTTTCTTTGTTTGCTTATAGGCCTCGAAAGCCTTTATTATCTATATTTTTGAGATTTGGTGTTCTTTGATAGATTTCGTTGTTTCTCACTACTTTTTCTTAAACTGGGCACAGTTTGGGCACAGATATTAACGTAACACCATGGTGGCGTTGTGTAACAAAAGGATTAAGCTACTTCAGCAATACGACTATCTCTATTTATTGCTCTAGCAATTCGAGCGATCCTCTTAGACCCGTAAATTTTTCGACCTTTACTGTTTGTTGAGGTGGAATAGGTGACATAAGAATTCCCAACGGTTCTTCTATAATTTTCTCTAGTTATCCAACGATCTACCGCTTTTTCGTCCCGCATTTTTGTTTTCCCTAAACTTGTCTCTGCACACTCCAGAGAATCTTTTTTCATAATTCTCTCCTTTATAGCAACAAAGGTTTTTGTACCATCAACATTTTAATTCTTCAAGTTTAATTTCCATTTTTTTAATTTGCTGTTCAAATTCCCCGCTCACTCGTACTAATTCGGCCTGGTCGTTAATTGATGTAAAAAAAGACATCATTATAGAAATTTGTCCGGCCACTCCAGACATAATTTTGTAACACCATTCCGGTTGAAAAAGATCTTTCTTGGATTTATTCAAACTATCAACGGCTAAGAAGCCAATCAACAGATCGTAATGCATAATCGGAACAACAAATGTTGCGTTATAATATTTTTCCCATCCATTTGTTTGGTTCGCATATCCATCAAGCTCTTTTAGATTGTTGCCGCAGAAATATGGTTCTGTTTCATAGGCAAGCCTTCTGAATGCTGTATTTTCTTTTATAATATACTCATTTTCTTTAATTTCACGACTGTTTTGGGATTTAGCATTTTCATCCCTATAGGCGGTGATAACTTCCCAGTCAAGAATATTCCTACTGCTATCTTTTGGGGAAACAATTTTTATGGTAACCGCACAATCTTCGTCATAGTTTTTTATTTTGAAGAAATCCAGAACCAATTTCCTTAACAACGTAGTTCCGGAAGAATAGAGATCTCTATGATAGTCTTTCATGTAATAATCGATATTGAATTCTTCACAAGGATCTTGAGGAACCTGTTTTAGAACTTTATTACCGTTATGGGCAATGGAACAATTTTTTACTATTACATTCTGGAACCTTTTAACAATCTTAATGCACCGCTCTTCCTCTTTCTGAGCTAAAAGATCCATTTCTTTATCTTTCCCCGAACAAACATCTAACATTTCCAAAAATCGTCTTTTATAATGTTGAGCTGTTAAAAGGCATATCAACGAAAAAACTAAAATACTTGAAAATAAAAGAAGATCACGAATGATAAAAAAAATAGGAACTTTGAAATCGGCATAAACATTTAATGCCGATAACAGAAAACCCAATATACCGGATATAGATCCCATAACATTGAGTATGTTGAAAGGTTTCCATTGTTTATCTTTGCGAAAAAAGCCCATTTAGAGAATTCTAACGCCCCCCCAAAAATAACTTTACGATTTCTGAAAAAGATCCATTTGTTTTCCATCTTTCTGGGCTTCTGTTTTTTCACTTAGATACTTATCAAGCGCATCCTCCACAAAATCTTGCATTTTGGTGTTTGTCTCCACGCACCAACGCTTTACATTTTTATGAAGAGTCCCAGAAATTCGTACAGATAGTTGTTTATTTTTTTCCTCTCCCATAGTTAAGCTATAGCATAACCATAACAAATTACAAGAAAAAAAGTTTGCAAGAAAAAAAGTTTGCAAGAAAACTTGCTTGAAAACAAATCAAAATGCAGAGGATAATTTTAAAGCGGAGCCATTTTTGGCCCGACTTTAGTTTCTGCCTTTAGTTAAAAGCCCGGTTTTTTATCCAGCACCGCGCGGAGCTGGGAAATTTTCTGGCAATTCATATACCCCAGCACTAAACCCTGGCAACGATGCTCATAGACTGGCAGAATAGCCAGATCCATATTCAGCGGACATTCAACAACGGAGCCTTTTTCATAACCAAAACCAAGGGTTCAAACCGTAGGGTAGATATCGGACCCACCACCATGCGGGCACTGAAGGAATGGAAGCTGGCTTGCCCACCTGGGAACCTGGATCTCATATTTCCAACTGAAAAGGGTACCCCCATGAACCATAACAACATGGTCAACAGGTATTTCAGGCCAGCTTTAAAATCAGCCGGTATTAATATAATTAGGTTTCATGATCTACGCCACACATATGCCAGCTTATTGATTGGGCAGGGCGAGAATATAAAATACATCCAAACCCAATTGGGCCATTCAAACCCGACCGTGACGCTGAATGTGTATGCTCCCTTAACGGTGCGTGTCAAGCAAGTTGTCGCCTTTGTTAAAATATTGTCTAATATTCCCGCCCAATTTTCTCATGGCCTCCGACGAGTAATTGAGGCCCATTCTCAGCCATGAGAAAATTGAGCT
>PIVQ01000004.1 GCA_003354055.1 Desulfobacteraceae bacterium
CGATTTGTTGTTGTGCTGCACTCCTGGTCATAACGGAACGTATTTTTGTTATTTGCTATAGATCATGCTTTTAATATTAGGCAAAATCCTCAAACTCATTAATTTTGTAGTACAAAAACCTGACCCGGCAAAACAATAACAACAAGGTTTAATTTTTTTACCTTATTATATATAGCAGCAGGGAGGCCACAGAAATCAGCGCATATCTCAAAAACAAGAGAATTCTGGATGGGAAATGGGGTGTGGCCGAAAGAGTTAATAATACCCGAGCCACCTTGGCAAAAAGAGCACGATCTGCGGACAATAGGTCAAAAAGAACAATACCCCGATCTGAATGGCCAGAAACGGCATTACCGACTTGGACACAAAAATGATATCACGCTTGGCCAGTGCCCCTGTGATAAACAAACTCACCCCCATGGGAGGGGTGCAATAGCCGATGGCCAGATTCACAGTCATAATCAGGCCGAAATGCATGGGATCCACATTAAAGGGCCCGAGCAGGGGTAAAAAGACCGGTCCCAAAATCAGGGTGGCGGATATAATATCCATGAACATTCCGATAATCAGCAGCAGAACATTCATGGCAAGCAGAAAAACGACAGGTGACTGAATATTGGCAATGACCACTTCAGCCACCCGGTTAGGAATATTTTCAAAGGTGAGATACCGACCGAAACAGGTGGCGGCAGCCACAATGAGCAAAAGTGTGGCTGAGGTCACAGCCGATGAGATGGTTATCTCTTTAATGTCCGTAAAATTCATGGATTTATAAATAAAATATTCCACGAAAAAGGCATAAACACTGGCCACGACAGCAGCTTCATTGGCCGTGAACATGCCTGAAAAAATACCGCCGAAGATAATGACGATAAGCATCACAGCCCAAAAACCTTCTTTAAAAATCCGGATGAGCTGGGTAAAATTCGGAGCCGGCAGCCGCTGGATATCCTCCCGGTTTCTGTAAAGTAAAAAAGAATAGATACATACACAGAGAATGATCAGGAATCCGGGGATGAAGCCCGTGATAAAAAGCCCTTCCAGGGATTCGTTGCTGATCATGGAATAAAAAATCATACTGATACTGGGCGGAATGATAACGCCCAAGTTGGGAGAGGTGGTCATCAACCCCAGAGTATAATCTTCATCATACCCGTTTTTGATCAGGGCCGGAATCATAAATCCGCCCAGAGCAACAACAGTGGCCACGGTGGATCCGGAAATAGCTCCGAAAAGACCGCACCCGATAACGCCTGCCATACCCAGCCCTCCGGGCAGCCAGCTCACCAGGGAATTGGCCAGATTGATCAATTTTTCAACGGTTTTTCCCCGGCCCATAATATTACCGCATAGGATAAAAAAGAGCACCACCACCAGGGAAAACTTATCCAGGCTCCGGAACAGGGTCTGAACCAGAAGGGCCAGAGGCATGTCCAAAATAAAGACAAACCCAATGGTGGCGGTAAAGAAAAGGCAAAGGAACACGGGCACATAGGTAGCCATGCACCCCAAAAGCACACAAAGAATAATCAGATCACTCATCTCCATAATACTTCCCTACCCTTCGGCTTCAATATCAGATTCATGATTCGTACCACCCTCACCGGATCCAAAATCGGACTTAAAATCCTGAATCATAACCTGGACGGTACGGAAAAAAACCATCGCCCCGGTCACCGGCATAATTGCATAGACAATGACCAGGGGGATTTGCATGATAATGGTTTTTTGATGGGTCAGGTATTGCAGATGGGTCATCTTATACCCGTAATAGACCATGATCCCCCCGAACAAGAGCATGAGGAGATTGGTGTAAAACGTCAGGCCCGACTTCATCTTAGGAAAAATCTGGACAACGGCATCAATGCGGATCATGGCCCGTTGCCTGACCGCGACACTGGCCCCCACAAAGGTCGAGTAAATGATCACGATTCTGACCAGTTCCTCACTCCAGGCCAGGGTATAATTAAACCCGTACCGGAGTACCACATTGGCAAATAGTGAAATCAGGGCCGCAATCACAATGGTAAACAGAGTCCACTCTTCGATATGGGTGACCAGTTTATCCATTTTTTTTAAAAATTTCCCAAGCATCTATCTAGCGTCCTAACAAATTTAGTTTCCAGGTTATTTCAGGAGATCCTGAACCTCTTTGAGGAAGTTGTCGGGCTGATACTGATCACCGGGATAAAGCTTATTGATCTCCGGGGCATATTTGTCATAGGTACCCTGGCTCTGACCCTTGAGAAGAGCCATTTCATCGTCTGATAATTTGTAGAAGGCCACTCCGCCGGCCTTGGCCTTTTCAATGTTAGCATTTTCTTCTGCCAGGGTTTTCTTTCGGCTCTCGGCACTGACATCATGAACACTTGCCACAAAGGCCTCTCTCAAATCCTGGGGAAGACTTGCCAGCCAGGCTTTGTTAAAGATCCAGATAAACAGCCCCTGGGCATAGTTGATCTGAGTGAAGTAGTTGGCCACCTCAAATTTTTTAGTTACATTGCAGACGGTCAGGGTATGATCCAACCCTGTGATAACGCCCTGTTTCAGAGCCACAGGCACATCAGGCCAGGGCATGGAAACCGGGTTGAATCCCCAGTTTCTGTAACTAAGCTGGTTCACAGCGGCTTCAGCGATTCTGAATTTCACCTTTTTGGCATCGGCAATGGTTTTCACAGGTACGGTAGTGGCCCAGCCGTAATTTCCATAACCGGTGATATCCAGACCTGTAATACCCTGGTGATCCATAGCATTGAGAAAGTGATTGAAGAGTTTTTCATTGCTGGTGAACTTCTCCAGCTTGTCAAAGGAGTTGACCAGGAATGGGAGATTCACAAGACCGAACCTGGGTCCCAGGTTGGTGGAGGCAACAGAAGAGACACCCATTCCCTGAACGGCTCCCATCTGGACCATGTTCAGAACTTCAACCTCACCACCCAGCATGGAATAGGGTTTAAAATCCACAAATATCTGGCCGTTGGTTCTTTTCCAGACCTCGTCCCGGATTTCAAAACCTGCCAATACACCTACCAGTCCCGGAGTGGAGACATTGGACACGATACACCTGTATTTGGCACCCTTAGGATCAAAATCAGGTTTCCACTTGTCAAGGGTAGGTTTTTTCTTTGCCATGACTGGGGAGGTAACGACAAATGCAGACATCACCACCAAAATCAAAGCCCATAAAATCGCCTGTTTTTTCATGCTTTTTTCCTTTCAAAAGGGGGTTAAAACAGCGGCCGAATCTGTTATAGAAAACGCAGGTAGGACCATAACAACCTTAACTTCTTAGACATCCAGCCGTTCTAAAGCATAGTGGTTTATCAGCAATATTTAATTCGGTCAAGGGGGCGGCGATTCGTTTCCTCCAAAATCAGGGAAAACATATCGTCATTTATCCTGTTAAAAACAGGCGAAAAACGGCAGATTTTTAAGACAAAAAATGCCACCGAACCCCAAGATTTTATAAGTCTAATTTAAAATTAAAGCAGATTTTATTTTAAAATGGAATTTTACGGCAATTTTTAAAGACATTTTTTTTCAAAAAGAAATGTTTGCCAGGATACTTTTGGTCGTTTTTTGGTAATAACAGGTGCTCAAAACCTGTATTCTTCTTCCAAATCCAGGGTAAGCTTCTTTTTTTCCTTGATACTGTCAATGACAAATGAGGATTGAATCTTCTGGATCCCTTCGATCTGGGTCAGCTTGCTGTTCATGAACTCCCCGTAGGTTTTGATGTCTTTTGCAATGACCTTGAGAATAAAATCATTGGCCCCTGCAATCTGATAACATTCAATCACCTCGTCCAATTCGTTGAACCTCTCTTTTATCCGTGCCACGGACGAGAGTTTACTTAGGCTTAAAGAGATGGAGACCATGGCCATAATGGAAAAACCGATTTTCTCAGGATCCACCACAGCGGTAAAATGGGAAATCACCCCGGCAAGTTCCAGCCGTTTTACCCGTTCTAAGGTGGCAGGTGCAGAGATACCCACAATTTTTGACAATTTGGAGTTGGTCGTTTTTCCGTTTTCCTGAAGTGTATTTAAAATTTTCTTATCGATTCTATCCAGAACCATTGAGTCCCTCCACAGCTATTTTTATTTTATTAGGCATTAATACCAAATTTTAGAAGGATGCAAAAC
Source organism: Desulfobacteraceae bacterium (assembly GCA_003354055.1). The sequence goes on from PIVQ01000004.1 coordinate 4,146, forward strand.
GTTTTTTCGATTTTCATTTATTTTATACTTTCTTTCCGTATTTATACCTTATTATATATGTCGGATTTTAAACCTGCAAAAGTTTTGTATTTTTATTGTAAAAATAAGATTTAAAATTTGGCTTTTGCTTTTAAAAGTTATAATGTTCCTTTTTTGCATGTTGACGGGAGAAGATTTTGAAACTGAAACCAAGCATTTTGAACAGCTTTTTACTAAAGCCATTTTTTTACATTCTTGCCAGAATCGGATTGTTTATCCTGGGATGGAAATCCCATGGCAAAATGCCTGACCTGAAAAAATTCATACTGGTCGCAGCCCCCCATTCAAGCAATTGGGATTTTGTCTTTTTTCTCCTTTTCATTTTCAAATTCCAAATTCCGGTCCATTGGATGGCTAAAGAGTCCATGTTTGCGCCACCGTTTAAAGGCCTTCTCCAACGTTTGGGCGGTATTCCCATTGACCGATCAAAAAAGAAGAATACCGTAGAGATCATGGCAGAGACCTTTGACAGTTCAGATCGCCTCATTGTCACCATTGCTCCCTCAGGCACCCGTAAAAAAGTAACCAACTGGAAGAGCGGATTTTATCGTATTGCTAACCAGGCAGATATTCCAATTGTCTGCGGTTTTGTTGACTATAAAAACAAAATCGTCGGTATCGGCCCGACTCTTTTTCCCACGGGAAACATGGAAGCAGACCTGAACCGAATGCGGGACTTTTATAAGGACAAACCCGGACGATATTAAACAAAATGCAGTGAAGAGCATTTTGCTGATACCCCAACCAATATAACCGGCCTGTACTGGCTTGACTATTTTCCCCTACGATCAATTGTTTTTAGCTTCTCCGTAAGATACTCCTCAATCGGTTGTTCCACATATGGGGAAAAACTTGTTGCACCTCAAACCCAATTTGTGATATTTTTTCCATAAAGCAAGCCTCTATTTCAGTTAATTTTTTGTGGTGATTAAACTACTGAAACATCTCATAGCTGCAGTTTTTCTTTCTCTTAAGCTTCTCGCAATTTAAAAAAATAATAGGCCCTATATTTCTGCAAGAGGCTCGTTCAATAAAAGATATTAAAGTTTTTACATGTATTTCTTCACCGGATCGACAACTAAAATTGGAATTCTTTGGAATTTTCCGGTATTTTCTGATAAAATACTTGACAAACCAAGCATTTCCCAATAAACACAGAACAAACTTATAAAATGAGATCATATACAATGTTTACAGATCAAAGGTTATATTTACGATATTTACAAATTATGTCGGACCTAATCTGTTTTGCTCTCTTGTATCTACTGATAGTACCACTATTTTTAATCCTCAGCAGCAATGGTTTTGCGGCATTATTCAACGGTTCTAATGCTGTTGCTGATTATTGTATGTACAAAACCCCTCTTTATATTGGATGCGGATTAGTTATTGTTACAGTGATTCCGTGGGTATTAGTCGCATTGAATTTTTATGAACGAATTCCAACATCCAAACAGGCCAATCGTTTAACTGACACCACAGGTTTATGTATTCTGCAATCTTTAATTTTATGTGGAATACTTACACTGTTTGACATTCCCACTCAGGTATTTTTTAAAACGCTGGCCTTTTCAATCGGAGCCCTTTTTATCTTACTTTTAGTCAACCGAGTTCACCTGGCGATGCTTGTAAGAAAGAATACGTCCCACCCATACCTGATAAAAAATATTATACTGGTCGGAACCGGTCCTGAATCCCTACAATTGGCTGATTACATTAAAAAGCACCCGGAATCCGGTATCAGGTTAACCGGCTTCCTTACTGCCAAAGAGCAAGAGAACCAAGGACAAATCTCTGACCATCGGATATTAGGAACCCTAAACGCGCTGCCTGAGCTGATCTTAGACCACACAGTTGATAGTATTTTTGTTGCCGGGGATAAGGATATGACATCACAATCCAACTATCTTTTCCAAACCTGCTCAACAATGGGATTAGAGTTTGCCACAACAAAACCAGAACTGATTTCCCACCCTTTCGGACGAATTTCCGTAGAAGAATTAAACGGTATGGAGATCACTCTGTTTAACGTTTCTCAAAGTAGTCCACTTGGCATCTTTTTCAAACGCTGCTTTGACTTTTGCGGATCAACTGCTCTAATCCTCTGCTGCCTCCCCTTTTGGATTGTTATACCTATCCTGATCAAATCCAGCTCTCCAGGTAATTTCTTTTTCAAACAGGAACGTATCGGCAGACATGGAAAAAAATTTACCCTGTATAAATTCAGATCCATGACTGAGAACGCAATCGGGCTGCAGAAAGAGCTTATGCATCTAAACGAGATGGACGGGCCTGCATTTAAAATAAAAAAAGATCCCCGTTTAACACCGACCGGAAAAGTACTAAGGGCATACAGCCTTGATGAACTCCCTCAGTTGTTCAACGTATTTCTGGGCGATATCAGCCTGGTCGGTCCCCGGCCGGCCATAGCGGATGAGGTTCGCCAATATCGCCCCAAAGAATACAGAAGGCTTTCAGTTACCCAAGGCATATCCTGCATCTGGCAGGTAAGCGGCAGAAATGATATAAAATTTGACGAATGGATGAAGTTAGACCTTTTGTATATTGACAACAGATCTGCAGTGCTTGATTTAAAAATTCTGTTCCGGACTATTCCGGCTGTGCTAATGAAAAAAGGAGCATATTAATTCAGGCGCAGCACCCCCTATTTTTTTATACACAATAGGCACTCAGCCAAAGGTAAAAAAAGTGGATATATTAAAAAACTTATTTAAAATAGCCAAGCAAAAAACAACGAGTCCTTATCGTAAAGGCATCCACTGCTTCAACAAACTGGAATACTTAAAATCGATTTCCTATTTTGAACAGGTAATTGAAAAAAAGAGCCCCGGCAATTCCCTTGAAGCAAATCTTGCACATTTTTACTGCGGCCGGGCACATTTGAACGTTGGTGTTACCTATTTTGCCAATAGCAAAAATAAAAAAGCCTTGCATCATTTTCAAAAGGCACTGCGTTTCTATCCTGAGGATACAGATCTGGATTACTTTATCGGGATTTGCCTGAATAACATCGGAGATTATGAAGGTGCCATGGCTTCCTTTTCAAAAATTCTGAAAACCGAACCCTGGAATATTCCGACTAAGCTTAAAATTGCAGTTATTTTCCATAACATGAAACTCTGGAGCAATGCCGAAGAGATTCACAGGCAAATCCTAGCAAAAAATCCAAATTTTGCAGATGTGCACTACCATCTTGGACTGGCCCTGATGAGCCAGGCAAAACCCGAGGAAGCTGCAGACGCCTTTAGCACTGCCCTTGCCATTAATCCCAATTATACAGAGGCCAGGATAAAACTCAGTATTGTCCAAATTTGCATGGACAATTACAAACAGGCACTGGAAAATCTTAAATGGGTCGCCCAAGCAAATCCGGGTTATGCTGATGTTTATTATTTGATCAGCATAGTAAAAGAAAAGGAAAATGCACCTGATGAGGCAATTTACTATCTTAATCAATCTCTGAAGCTCAATCCTAAATTCAAAAATGCTATAGTGAAACTAATCATTGCACTTTGTCGCAAAGGAGATCGAGAAGCCGCACAAGATCAAATCAGAAAAGCCTTTGAATTCTACCCTAACGACAAACGGTTGACTTCTATTCAGAAAACCTTGAAAATTTTTGATCCGGAGTTCAATAGTCCCTCCGACAAATCAGAAATCGCACTATCCCTTCAAAAAGACAACTCAATAAAGGAACTACGCCACGAATTTCACAAAGACCTGGATATCATGCCCAATGTGTCTGAAATTATAACCATGTTTAAGAGTACCATGTACACTCAGAAGGAGGCCGATATATCAAACTTTTTGATCCCTTTTATCACGGAGCAAATCAACCGAACCCCCACATACCCGGATCTATACAACAGCCTTGGCCTTCAATTACTTACTGCAAATAAGTCAATCGAGGCAGAAAATGCATTTACAAAGGCATTGGAATTAAATCCAGAATACATAAGTGCTCGGATCAACCTTATGAAGATCCTTCACCAGCAGGGCAAAGACCAAGAGGCCTACGACCAAGGCAAGAAATTATTGCCTAAGAATCTGCCCTTTCCGGATTTATATTTGACCCTGACTGAAGTGCTTTTCTCACTTAATCGATATGATGAGGCTCTGTTGAATGCAAAGCGAGTACTTAGACTGAGACCTTCCATGGCAGAAGCAATATTATTGACAGCAAAAATCTATGGTAAAAAAGGGGAAAACAAGCGAGCAATTAGAATTATTGAAGAGTATTTGGAAGAGGATCAACCGTCTCTACAAGCAAAAGGATTTGAAACCCTATTAAAAAATCTGACCAATATCTCTATCCTTTTCTGAATTTCAAATGGTTTTCCTTCGGGAAATTACCAAACCAGTAGCCCCTGATTTTCCGTTTGCTTATGTACTTGTTGTATACTATAATCAGCGCATAAAAAAGAAAACAAGACAAGATACAAAATACTAAATCAATACAACAAGTTAAACACATCCGACACTGTAATTGAAGGGACGAAGTTATGTCTTTCCATGAGATATTCACGACAGGAGAGATTTGAACGAGTGGTATATTTTTCCGATTTCAGCATTTCGGAGGAATATTTTCAGCCACCAGGGACCGAATGACCCTATTGGTGTTAACTAAGCTATGAGCAAGCTGGCTCATTTTTGCCTCCGATGAAGGCCGGTTCACCAGGATTTCAATCTGCGGGCGCACCGATCCACCTAAACCGGTATGACATTTAGGATTTTAGCTGCCTTCTTCAACCAAAAGGTCACGCGCAAATTAAAACAACCTACCTGAATTTTTGAAAAGAAAAGAGTTACGAAAAAAGATATGCACCCTCCAAAATTCCCTGTAACCTGTTTTCCTACAACCCCCATGCAGGAGTTCATGATCTCGGAGACCCTCAGGTTTCCCAAGGAGGCCGGTGCATATATAGAACAAATGATCATAGAGCTCAAGCTGAACGTTGATGTAGACAAACTCACCAAAGCCTGGATTAAAACCATTGAGCACCATAAAGTCATGCGGTTGGCTTTTCTATGGAAAAAAGAAAAACCATTGCAATACCTGATTCCTCTGGAAACAATCAATATTGAAATCAATGACTGGAGCAATGAATCCTCCCAAAAAAAAGAGAGTTATTTAAACCAATTTCTTCAGGCAGACAGGCATCTTGGCATTTCACTCTTTACGCCACCGCTTTTCAGGATCTCGCTTTTGAATATAGGCAACGAAGGTACCATATGCATTTGGACTTTCCATCATGCCATTGCAGATAAACGAAGCATGTCAATCATATTAAATGATTTCCTGCTTGCCTATGAGACCCCTGACTCTCCTTTGAATCCTACAAATGCTGTTACTGAATATTCACTGCAATACGGTTCTACGCAGGACAGGTCTGACGAAAAGGCGTTCTGGCTTTCACAGATAAAATGCGCTTTTCCGACCATTCCGTTCCAATCAGATGCACCAAGGCAAACCGACATTGTGAGCAGGAGACGGTATTCCGACCTTCACTTGGCCACAAACTCCCACACGATCATACTGGATAAAAATCTTAAGCTAAGACTGGAACGCTATTGCGAACTGAATACCATCAAAATGAAATACCTCTTCATTGGCGCTTGGACGATTTTATTGGGTCATTATTCAGGACACCGGGATATTTTTTTCGGAGCAGAACATCCAATAATGCCAAGCCATCTGGATAATAGTCATGATACCGGTGTATTCACTAATATTCTCCCCTTCAGCATCCGGATTCGCCCTGAGGAAGAACTACTGGAATTTTTAAACCGGATCAGAAACAAATGGCATCAAACAGAGGTATTCAACCGGACGTCAATGACCGACATACAGAACTTGGTCGAAGACGAAAATCAAATACCTCCCTGTAATGTATTTTTTTCATATGAAGAAGCTTATCCCGACCTGTCAAACGATAAAATAGGAGAAAGAGAGATATGCTCTCGTCTGTCATTGATGGAAAGCCCGCCGGGCGCATTGTTTTTTAACATTCGCATCAACCGGGATATAACCATTGACCTCCAGTATGACAGGCGCCTGTTTAAACTTGAAACGATCAAAAGGATAACAGACCATTTAACCCTGTTGTTGTCTTCAGTCAAGACCGGCATAAAAATAGAAAACATTGCTATATTAACACCCCAGGAAAAGCATGGGATTTATGAATTATTAAACACCAAAACGGCCCATCCTGTTCCCAGCGGTTGTATCCACCATTATGTCGAAATCCAGTCTATCGCTATGCCGAACCCTCCGGCGGTATACTCGGAAGGGTTCAGCATGTCCTATGGCCAACTCAATCAATATGCCAATCAAATAGCGCGTTTGATTAATGCCTCAACCCAAGGACAGGGCAAAAAAATAGTACTCCTGCTGGACAGGGACGATAATTTTCCTGCAGCTATTTTAGGTATATTAAAATCCGGCAATATCTATGTGTCATTGGATACGACCTGTCCTCTTTCAAAACTGGGAGCGATTATCGCACAACTTTCCCCTGAGTTGATTATTTCATCATCCCGCCACAGGCAACAATTGGCACAGTGCTCCAGCGCCCTGCTTCTCCTTGACGAAGATCGATATAAAATTAGTGCCATGCCCACAGGTAACCTGAAAATACAGATTCCTTCAGAAAGTAGTGCAAGGATTTCATATCCGGTCATTTGTTCTGAAAATCCAAAGGGTATGGTAGTGTCGCACAGCGCTTTGACAGCATCCATAAAATCTACGAGCGAATTGTATGATATCCAGCCCGACGATTTTTTGCTCCATTGTTCCCCTTTGGATTCGGACAGATCAACCGAGGAAATTTTCATCTCTTTTTTTTCCGGAGGAACATTGGTCATCTCCCCCTTCGATGATGTGGATGGAGCCCCGGAGGATTTCATGACATTCATTCGGGAGCACAATATCTCTATTCTGAGCACATCCCTTCATTTCTTTTATAGGCTTATTGGTACAAAAGGGATTGATCCGTTTCCGGATAGTCTTAGGACTGTCCTGGTCGAGCATCATGGACGCAATACCCGTAAGGCTGAGGAGTGGCAACAAAACAACCCTCAAATAAGGCTTATTTCAACCTACCGAATGTCGTATACCAACGGGCCTGTAACATGGAGGGAATTGTCATCACCATCCACTGAACAGAACGGCAAAGTATCCATGGGTACCCCACTGCCCGGCGCAAGCCTATGTATTCTGAACCGGTTCCAACAGCCGGCCCTGGAAGGAACGAAGGGAGAACTTTATATCAGCAGTCCCCAGTTAGCGACCGTTTATCCAGATGCCCGGCAGAGCATAGAGCCCCCCTTCTTGAAATTGGACCAAATAATAGATGACAGACTATTTTACAAATCCGGAACTGTTGTAGAATTAACCTCAGAGGGTGAGCTTTTCCACCATGGCAGAGGTGACAGACAGATTGAAATCAAAGGAGTGTTAATCAATCTCAACACCATAGAAGCCACTATCAGGAGGCACCCGTTGGTGTCAGATTGCGCCATTGTTGCATCTTCCCTTTCAGATAGCCAAGTTGCGACCAAAACTTTTCTTGTCATACAAAGCCATAAAACAAAATTTAGTAAGGAAATCTTGAATGAGTGGCTTTTATCAATGGTTCCAGAATTTGTAATTCCCGATTCTCTTATGTTTTTGGATGCAATCCCCCGATCCGGTGCCGGAAAGATAGACTATGATGCCTTGAGTAAAGCAGAGTACCGCCCGAACCAGCCTCTCCCCGATTACGGAAAGACATCTCAATTTAAACACAGGTCAGGCCAAACAGGGGACAGTCAGCCGACAGGGACACCCATTATTCTGATTGGAAATTCAACTGCATCGGCACAAAAATATAAACAGGCAGATACCAAGGGGCATCCTTTTTTTCATACCCCAATTTTCATTCACTTCTATGCCTGTGATAAAGACACAATGCTCTCCATGGACATCGGTCAACTTGCCCGGAAATGCATTGCATATATTCAGGCAAAATGGCCCGCAGGCCCTTATATTATTATGGGATCATGCCAGAATTCCATTGTTGCCCATGAAGTGGCCTGCCAGCTGACCAGGTCCGGAGAAACCGTGGAGTTGCTCGTTATCATAGATGAAAACTGGAAACCCGATAAAACAGAGCAATTGAGTAAAGCCGGTAACCGGAGAAAGCCATTCTGGTTAACACGAAAATTATCAAAGGCATGGGACATGGGTCTTATCCCCATGATGAAAAGAGGATTCAGTCAACTCAAAAAAAAAACGTCCCAATGCTATACCGTACTGGACGGACCACGGGAAAAGCTGTATATGCTGTTCAATATGCCCGTGCCGGAGGCCATTCAGTTTCGCAAAATGGAAACGATTTTCTATAAGGCCTGCGAGGCCAATCCGTATACACCGCAATCCTTTAGCGGACGGGTCCTGCTGCTATACTCCTATAACTGGATTCACCTTTTTGCACCTGAATTAAACCGGTTTTTCACCGGTAAAATCCAAAAGCTACACGCTCAGACAGACCACAACCAATGGTTTGACCCAAGGCAGATCAACGGTATCATCCAGGCCATAAATTCTTCAACAAACCAAAGGAAAGTCAATGCACCGGACAGGGCGGCCCACTTTCAGCCAGGAGAATAAGCAGCCTTGAAAATCGATGATAAATTCATTCAGCAGACAGATCGCCACCCCGAGTTATTTCGATACCTTGGCCGTATCCTTTTAAACGAAAAAATCCATAGCATGATTATAGCGTTACCCTACCTGCCGAAGACCTACATACAAGGCGTACCCAATGAAAAAAAAGACAACCGGGATATCTTAACTCTATTTGATTCGGGAATAATAAAAACGATTCTGGGTTATCGGAATACACGATATTACCGGATATTAACCTCTTGCTATAAAAAACAGTCTTTTACAACCCTATTGGTTTTCACTCTGAAATTTTTCAAATACCACCGTCATATTAAAAAACAGGGAAAGGACCTGCGAAATTTTCTGAGCCCCCATGCATTCCGCAACCCCGGCTCACATATTGGAAAAATTGTAGAGTATCCGGTTGAAAAAATTATACCTACTGCTGAATTCAATGCCTATGACAAAGATATTCTTGAACTGTTTGACAAGGGTTTTTTACAGGTTGCAATGAACGTAAAAAATACTGGTTATTTCCATATCCAGACAATCAAAAGAAATATGAGTTTAAAAAAACGGCTACGGTGGATATACAAATATTATAAATTATACGTTTCCATAAAAAAAAGGGGGTATCGGCTCACCGGAAAAGGCCTGGCCGACTACCCATGGGTTTTCGAATCAGCTCAACTGACCATGCGGCTGGACGGACACCACAGAAGTGCTGTGGCCACGCATTTGAAACTAAATAAAATTCCTGTTCTTCTTGTCACCCCCCAGGACCTTAAAATGCATTTAAATACCGAGGGTACTATTTTTTCCGAATTTACAAAAAAAAACCTACGCAGGAGTTAGCAGTATGTATTTAGAATTTGCAGGGCTGCCAGGTTCAGGAAAAACCACCTTGTCTTCAGCACTAAAGGAGATACTGACCCCTAGAGCCCGTCACATAATGTTACGGGAGGAAGCCGTTGCTGCCTGCATAGGGCGTAACATCAAAAATCCTTTCATTAAATTGTTTAAAAAAATACCTCACAGACTTTGGAGGCCAAAGCCGGGGCTTCCCTATCTGTTTTCAGACTTTATGGAATTCTCATCAGATAATCTCGAATTCGTGGCATTCCTTTCCCGGTTGCTTGCAGACTCAAGTCTGGATGAATGCCTAAAAAAATCGATATGGCGTACATTCATCAGGTCATTTTCAGAAGTGGGCCTGATTTCTTCCTGCCTTGAAAACACAGAGTCAGCGCTAATGGACGAAGCATTTTTTCAACGTTGTTTTACACTTCTGGCATATATGGACATTGAGCTTTCTGATCAGTTGATTACCCGATATGCAAATTTGGCACCCTTTTCGAAACATATCATCTGGGTGGATACAAGTCCTGAAGACAGCATTAAACGATTAAAACACCGATACGGGAAAAAACCGTCCCCCTATGCGCCATACTCCGAAGAACTGCTTGCCGAATTCACCAGGGGGCGAGAAATTTTTCATAGGCTGTCAAATACTTTGAGCCAGCGCGGGCACACCATTTATCACATAAACGGCAATACAGATAAGGCGGAGGTCATCAAACAGGTCACCAAAGTAGCATCTATAATAACCTTATGATGAACGCCATTTCGACCAAGTTAAAAATGAAAAAACTCGTAATTATTCACCCTTCACACTGGGAACAGGCCTTAGGTGGTGCCGAACTCCAAATATCATACCTTGTAAAGCATGCGGCTGCCAAAGGGTATCATGTCCATATCATCTTTGAAGAAAAAGGGGTGCCCATAACCCATAAAGAGAAGGTCAGCTTACATCCGCTAAAAAAAAAGAAACTAAGAAAAAGCTTTGGCCATCGGTGGTTTTTATATGTTAACCAGATTTATAAAAAGCTTTGCCAGATTCAACCCGATGTTATTTACACCCGCATTTATTCATCCTGGAGCGGCGTTGCAGCAAAATATGCCAATGAACACGATATAACCCATATCTGGGCACTTGCCTCAGACCGGGATGTGCAGCCCTCCCCCCTTCACACCTATATCCGGCGTCCCCTGAATATAATTGAGTATTATTTCATTTCCAAGGCATTTGCACAGGCAAGTAAAATCATCGCACAAAACACCTTTCAAAAAAAGGAACTGGCAATCAGGTATCATCGAAGCAGTACACTGATTTATCAAATGACCCCTGGCGTTCCCGAAGAAATACTTGTCAAAACCCCAAGACCCATTCAAATTTTATGGATCGGCAATTTAAAACCGTTAAAGCAACCACAAATTTTTACGCAATTGGCAAGCAGGTTTAAAGGAGACACCCGCGTATCATTTAAAATGATCGGAAAGGTGAGCCCCAAATATGAAAAAACAGTCTCAAATACCTCACGGGTATCAGGCAACTTTACCTACCTTGGTCAAATGACCAATGACCAAGTCAATGACATACTTTTTCACTCCCATATTCTTATCAACACCTCGGAGTATGAGGGCTTTTCAAACACATTTGTCCAGGCCTGGATGCGAAAAGTTGTGGTCATTAGCATGCACTCGAATCCAGACGACATATTGACAGAAAAGAAAATCGGTTTTGTCTGTCCTTCGGTGGCATCCCTGGAGAATGAAATAAAAAACATATTGAACCGTCCGGAACAGCTAAAACGCATGGGAGAAAAAGCGTATCAACACGCAATGGGGCAACATGCGCTGGAAAAAAATATTATTAAAGTTTTTAACCTCATCGAAGGTCGTTAAAATATTCAGAGGGCAGTATTGTGAAACACAAGAAACCACGACAGAATCATTATAGGCGATTATGGAAACTGACATTATTCCCCCTATACGGCTAAGCCAACCGATTATCATATTCGGAACCGGAAGAAGCGGCACCACGATTTTCCACAGAATGTTTTCGAAACATCCGCATCTTTTCTGGATGTCGAACCTGTGCAACAAATATCCGGCAACCCCGGCCGTTAACAGGTGCCTAATGTCTCTAATAGATGTGCCCATAACATCGGCCCTCCTGAAACAACGCTACCCCCCCTCCGAAGCCCATAATTTTTGGGGACACCATGTAAAGGGGTTCAGACGGCCTTTCAGGGACCTGAAGACATCGGATCTCACGCCCCGCTCCAGGCAGCGGATTCTGAAGGCATTCTCAGGCATGGCCACAAAGAACCGGCACCGTCTACTGCTCAAAATTACCGGATGGCCCAGAATAGGTCTGTTGTCCGCCCTTTTCCCTGATGCCAAATTCATCCATGTTATACGGGACGGCAGGGCTGTGGCCAACTCCATCCTCAATACCGACTTCTGGCGGGGATGGGAAGGCCCGGAAAAATGGCGGTGGGGTGCCCTCTCTGAACAACATCAAGCAGAATGGGAGAAACAGGATAAATCGTTTGTTGCCCTGGCCGCAATCCAATGGAAAATCCTCATGGCAGCTGCTGAGGAAGCCCAAACAAAAAATTCAGCGGCAGCGGTACTCAATATAACCTATGAATCCCTATGCAGGGATCCGGTTTCCCTGTTTTCACAGGTTGCGGAATTCTGTGGACTTGATTGGCTGCCTCAGTTTGAAAAAACAATTAATGCCACCCCCCTTAAAAACAGCAATCAAAAATATAAAAAACACCTGAATGCCGACCAGCAGGCTATCCTGGAAGCAGTTTTATGCAATGACTTAAAAAAATACGGTTACAAATAGGAAATAACATGTCCAATTCTCCCAATGTGTTGATCTATTCAAACAACTCAAAATACCATAGGGAAAGTCAAGGGGGAGCGGAGACTTCTCTTAAACTTATTGCCGAGAAACTCGTCCAGAACCATATCAACGTTATTTACATGACCCGGGGAAGATCGAAAATGCCCGGGTTAAAGAAGAAAAAAATCAATGGGGTGACGGTCTATTTTTTTACCCCTCTCAAATGGCCCAGTCTGAATGGGCGTATTCTAACAGAACCTGCCCGGAAACTGAGTGGCTGGCAAAGACAGTGGGTCATTTCCAAGCTGATAAAAAGACATAAAATCACGGTTGTGCATACCTATAGCAGTTTTCCGGACACCTATGATGTTCTTATGGCAAAAAAGACTTATGATTTACAATTCAGACTTGTCAAAAGAATGGCAGGCCTTTATTGGTCGACACATCTTAAATCCGGAACGGTCCGCACCCAAAAGATTGCGTATATATTTAGAAACACCGACCTCTTAAACTTTGTGAGCAAAGGGTTGGAAAACTTGTATCGAGAAAAATGCAAGTCCTTCGGCATCCAGGTGGATCCTGAAAAACACAGAATTTTTGACATCGGTATTGACCTTGACTACCATTGTCCGGCAAAACAGCGACCCCACCGCAAAACATTCACCATTGTCTGCGTTGCTAGGTTCGGTAGACATGCCAAAAGGCAGGATCTGCTGATCGGGGCATTGGAACAGCTAAAAGAAGAGAATATTCACCTCGCCTTTGTCGGCGGGGGCCCGAAAATAGATCATTATAAAAAATTAGTTCAGGAGTGTTCTCTGGGCAGCCAGGTGACATTCCATGGATATTTAACCGGTAAAACTTTTCTTGATGTAGTGCGGTCTGCAGATTTATTTGCATTGCCAACGGAATATGAAGGCCGGAGCAAAGCCCTTGCAGAGGCCATGGGAATGAAACTGCCGGTTATGGCATCGGATGTTCAGCCCCTGAACCGCCATATTCATCACAACGAAACAGGTTTCCTTGTTGAAAATTCAGTGGAGAAATGGGCCCAGGCCATTTTAGGACTTACGCAGGATAAAACACGCCTGTCCGAAGTTGCCCAAAAAGGGTATGAACACGTCCACCGGTATTATAACGCCGACAAAAACATAGCCGACTTTATCAACATCTTCAAGCAGGTTTGATTGTGTTTAATATTTCAACAATAAAACTCATCATAAAAAATATTATTTATCTGGTATCTGGAAATGCCTTAACCCTGATTATCGGCTTTTTTTTCAATATCTATATTGCGAAAACCCTCGGCACTTCGGAATATGGCGTCTTTAACACGGTTGAGGCGTTCACCGCCTTGTTCGGATTTCTCATCTTTGACGGCTACCAGAGAGTTGCCGTGCGGGAAGCCTGCAAAAACCAGGAAACCCTTCGTCAGGTCATCGAGAATATCCTCGGTATTAAAACCCTGTTCTCCCTTGGGGCTGTTTTCGCCGTGTTTTGCTCAACCGCTTTTTTCAACTACACCGATACCATCACCCTGTATATTTACATATTTTCCTTCAACCTTCTATTCGGCAGCATCTCCATCATGCTGGAGGTTGTGTATCATTCACACTCCGAAATGAAATATATTGCTTATACAAAACTGTGCCACAAATTGGTCTATATCCTGCCTTCGGGTGTTATTATCTGGTTTGGCGGAGGGGTTGAGTACCTGATTATCTGTTTCACTTTGTCCACATTCATCAATATTTTTATCAACCTGTATATTGTAAAAAGGGTATTTTCCATTGAATTCTCATTAAAAAGCATTCTCTCTTCAACATTCAACGCCTCTTTTTTCAGGCAGGCCCTTGTTTTTTCTCTTCTGGGATTTATCGGCTATTTCCACCGGACAATAGACATTACCATGCTTTCGTGGATGACCTCGTCCTCAGAGGTTGGACTGTATGCCGCAGCCAGTAAACTCATCATGCCTGTGCACCTCATCGGCAAAATGGCCAAAGTTGCATTTTTTCCACAATTCGTGGAAACCTTTACCGCAAAAAAACAGGTTAAGGCCATTGAGCTTTTCAAAATTTCCGGCATCATCGGAATACTTATATTACCGGTATCCATTCTGATCTCAACATACTCAGATCAAATTATCCTGTATACATTTGGAACCGATTTCTCAGGATCTGTCGATATCTTACGCTACCTTGCCTGGATAATTCCATTTGGACTTCTCCCGCTCCCCTTTGTACTTGCGGGCACTGCAAACCATCATGAACAAAAAATGCTGTTACCCAATATTTTAAGGTCTTCATGCAATGTCATTTTAAACTATGTGTTAATTAAGAAGTATGGGTATATGGGAGCGGTATACTCAACCATGGGGACGTATTTATGGTTTCAGACTTTTATTATCGGATATCTGTATTACATATTAAAAAAAGCCGGCAATATCACTTAATACACACGGGATGAAATACAAGACTGCTATTATTTCCCCCTGAAAAATCGGAGGACCAGTGCTAAAACGAGTTATCAAATGGATATTAAAACAATCAGGGTATGAGATTAGAAAAAGGGATTATTCAGTCCAAAAAAAGGATTATTTTCAACTTTATGCCTATACAAAAAAAGACGGATCATTTGACTACAATGCCTATAAACAGATTCAGGAAAAAGGCAACAAGAGAAAGCTCGAAGCGACATGGGCTATGGAGGAAAATATTGCATTTTTATCCGATTTTCTCAAAACCCGTCTGGGGAAAATTCAGTTCGGTATCTGCCACGGCACCCGGAGTGGAAAAGAGCAGGCCTGGTTTAACAAATACGTGGGGTGTGAGGTGCTGGGCACTGAAATATCCGATACTGCGGAAAACTATAAGAACACCATCCAATGGGACTTTCATAAGACCAAACCCGAATGGAAGGGAAATGTAGATTTTATCTACAGCAATTCCTTTGACCACAGCTATGATCCTGAAAAGTGCCTCAATGCATGGATGAGCTGTCTTAAACCCGGCGGACTCTGCATTATAGAGCATTCATCAGCAAATGAAAAAGCAAGGGAACTGGATCCTTTTGGTGTTGATATCGCCCATATGCCCTATCTGGTTCTGACCTGGGCAAAAGGGAAATATTGCATAAGGGAAATCATTGACACCCCTGCGAAGCCGACAATCTTGGAATACTCTTATTTTGTGATAATCCAAAATATTGAATAAAACTTTGCCCTACTAAACAACCTCAATATCGGGGTAAGGGATCAGATCATGTTTAAAAATTTTATTCCCGGTCGACTAAAACAGTGGTGGCTTTTGAATAAAGAACTCACTGCCTGTGAAAACTTTGACAGGCGACAACTCAGCCGGACCTACGGCCAGATCATCGATCAAATTGACACCACCGCCCTTGAAAGTTTTTTTTCGGACAGTACCCCCGCCCTTAAAAAAAATACTGTTGCCGCACCCAAATATTATAATTACAAAAGGTGGCTGAAAGTAAATATCATAAGGGCGGCACGTTACGACCTCCATATGAGAAAAAATCTAGATATCCTTGATCTGGGGTGCGGGCCAGGCTGGTTTTTAAGAGTCTGCAGCCATTTTGGCCACAGACCTCAGGGGCTGGATATTGCTCTGGAAGAACTTGTCCCTGAGGATAAAGATGTTTACCGGAAACTCCCGGAATTACTCAAATGCGACCACAGAATATCAAGACATCGGGTCCAACCTTTCACCCCCATTGACATAAACGGATCTTTTGATGTTATAACTGGTTTTCAAGTCTGCTTTAACAACCATAGAAAAAAAGATGTATGGGGAATTAAGGAATGGGACTATTTCATAAAAGATCTTAAACACCGGCTCAACAAAAATGGGAAAATCATTTTGGAGCTTAATGCAGACAAGTTAAACTATCCCGACGGGCCTTACTATGATAAAAAACTTCAGGATTTGTTTTCAAAACATGGAAGGATTGATGAATACCGGCTTTTAATGGAATAAACTCAAGTTGAACCCCAAAACGTTCCATAGAATAAACGGAATCGAAAAATGTTAATAATCCATCAATGAAATCGAAATTAGATATAATTATTATCGCCCTTTTAGTGAGTATCTGCGTATTGCTTATCCTGATCACGTGGACGCTCAATGGCAAAAAACTGCCTAAACATTCCGACCCTGAAAATGTGATCAGCAAAATGGCACAAAAACAAACAGCCAAAGATGCGCCCCCCCAACAAACCACGAATTCAAAACCCAGATCCTACTATTTTGACAGTACAAGTGGCAGTAACTATTTTTCAGGTACCAGCGCATCCACGGCCTGGAGAGATATTTTAAAACTCAAACAGGAAAAAATAGTTCCCGGAACCCGCATCCTTCTGAAAAGAGGATCAAGGTGGCGCGTCCCACTCCACATCCGGGGAGGGGGGACAACACAACAGCCGGTCATTGTTGAAGCCTATGGCCGTGGTGACATCCCACTGATAGACCTTGGAAATCAATTCCCAACCGGTCTCATGGTGTACCATTCAAATATCCGTGTATCCAACCTTAGAATAGAGAATTCAAAAAAAAACGGAGTCTCTGTGGCACAGACGGGGGGAATCAGGAATATCCTGCTCAGCAACCTTATGATATATAACGCCGGGCTAAACGGGATAGGTGTCAGCCTGGGCGGCAACAATATTCGCATCCGCAACTGTTATATTGAAAACTCAAAAAACAACGGGATCGCTCTCCTTGGCTCCAAGGAAAACAAACTCGGCAATGTCGTGATTTCAGACTGCCATATAAAGAAAACAGGCAGCAATGACGGTATAACCGTCCACCTGGCCAAAAGAGCTCTTACACCGGGATCGAATTTTCTCATTGAAAATACGACGGCAGAACTATGCAATGAGCAGGGATTTGACATCACTGCAGGAAAAAATATCCTTCTCCTGAACAACAGATCCCGGCAGAACAATGCCGGTGGAGTCGTTGTCGGTGGTGTTGCCGAAAATGTCACCATCAGGCACCATATCAGCATTGACGAACCCACTGAGAAAAAATCTGCGGCAATAAACATTAACAGCAAGGCTAAAAACGTAAGACTGATACAGAGCCTTATTAAGGGAAACGGTTACCATCTGCTGAGAATAAATGCCAGTGATGTGGCTGTTTACAATAATACATTTGTGTGGAATGGAGGAAGTTCGCCCTGGGACTTGTCCGGGAAAACCGAAAATATTTATTTGTTCAATAATATACTCTATTCAAAACAAAATAAAATGAGCCGTATCCGTTTTCTAGAAAAAGACAGGCCACCCGATCATAAAAGCTTTTACCTTGATCACAACCTGTACTACATCGCGGGAAAAGCAGTGGCATTTTACCATAACAACAAAAATTACACCTTTGAAACCTATCAAAAAAAATTCAATATAGAATCAGCCAGCAAATCAAAAAATCCTGAGTTCATAGCCCCTTTAATAGATAATTACCAATTGAAGAAGACCTCTCCTGCAATTAATTCAGGCAGGTTTTTGGGCAAACTGACACAGGGTAAAAAATCAAACCAGCTCAGAGTTGAAAATGCCTTGTTTTTCTACAAGGGTCCTACACCGCAGACCCGTCAGCAGATCTGGCTCACAAAAGAGGAAAAATTATTGTCCGTTCTGGATATTGATTATATCCATCAAATTATAACGGTGAACAAACCTGTAGCCCCCACGGGCCAGGAGAGCCTGAGCATCTTTGCCAACGAATCCCGACAGGACTTAGGAGCATATGGATATGGAGACCGCCTTGAATCAGGCCAATAAAAAAAAAGTAATTTTCATAGGCGGCAGTTCTTATAGCGGTTCAACCATGTTGGACATGATGATATCCAACACCTGTGAAGGATTCTCAGCCGGCGAAGTAGAATTTTTGTTTCAGCCGTTAAGACCCCACCATTACTCCCCGGAATGCGGATGCGGAGATACGGAATGTACTCTTTGGCATGATGTATACCGCGCCGGGGCAAACCGACTTTATAAAACAATATTTAGACGCTTTGAAAATATCACATTTATCGTGGATTCAAGTAAAGACCCATGGTGGTTTTTAAAACAATCCAGAAGCTTGAAAAGACAAAATATTGATGTCTTTCATATCTTGATATGGAAAGAACCCGAAGCTTTTTCTCATTCCAAGCTGAAACGGAGACAAAAAGAGTGGCGAAAATCCTGGGTAAATTATCACCGCCTATATTTCTCACTTATCAAAGACTATACTTGCATTCCGTATAAAACTCTTGCCCGGGACCCTGAAAAGACATTGTCGGATTTATGCTTGAATATTGGTTTGCCCTTTCGCAACGGCCAGGAGCGGTTCTGGGAAAAAAAACACCATACCCTGTTCGGAAACAATTCGACAAAATACCATATTCGGGGAGATCAGACCCTGACCGCAAACAAAAGCGCCATGGAACAAAACTTAAAAAGACATGACTATAGGTCCATTTACTATGAAAACAAATACCAGAGTGAATTACCCCAGACCATCCGTCAGGCGATTAAAACGGATGAGCAAATACAAAAGATCTATTCTGCATTACGGAACAGACACACACCGGATAACTCAATAAAATTTTCACCTGCCCGCCTTATGGCAGATCAGGTGGTGACATTGATCAGGGCACTTCTGGGAAGAACCATAGGACGGTACTGGCGTTGGAGATAGAAAAAAATACATATGAATTCCCCCCGCTTTTTATTATCGGTATGCCCAGAAGCGGGACCAAGTTATTAAGAGGGCTTCTAAACGGCCACTCCCAGATTTCCATTCTCAATATCGAAACCGAATTCCTTCCCCATTGGGTTCGCCATTGGGAGACCTGGCGGGTATCCACCGGCCGATATGAAGATTTTCTTGAATTCTCCCTTAAGGTAGACTCGCTTCCCTATTTTATCTATATGGCTGAGAGAAATTCGCTTATCAGTGCAGACACCTGGTTTAAAAGTTGTGATGAATTTACTGTTTCAGGGGTTTTTGAATCCTTGGCCCGCCATGATTCCAATGCCGGGCCAGGGATGATCTGGGGGGATAAATCCCCAGGCTATATCCGGCATATCCCGGTTTTGAAACAGCTGTTCCCAAGGGCAAAAATCATTCATATCATCAGGGATGTGAGAGACTACTGCCTGTCCATGAACCAGGCCTGGGGTAAAAATATAAAAAGGGCTGCCCACAGATGGGTTTCAGATATTCAAAAGGCCAGAAAAGACAGTCGGCAGATTCAAGAAGATTACCTTGAAATAAATTTTGAAGACCTCATTGAGGAAACTGAATCCGTTTTGGACAAGGTCTGCTGTTTTCTGAATATTGACTATCAATCCCGGATGCTCCAATTATCAACCCCCACTGAAAATCTTGGGAATGCCAGGGGGCTCACCGGAATCCTGAAACAGAACAAAAATAAATACAAAACCCTTCTTTCTGGCGCAGATCAAAAAAGTGTTGAGCAGATATCCCAGACCCTGCTCCGGGAACTGGGATATGAGTGCTCGCCCCACACTGCCATCAAACATCTGAGTAAAGCGGAACTACTCTTTTATCAAGCTGTCGACGGCATTAATCTTTTGCGATTCAGGGCAAGCAATCAAGGCCTTCTTAACGCACTGAGATTCTATACCAATGCTTTCAGACAGAAGAAGTAATCACCGAAATGCCATGAAAAAAAAACTACTGATCATTAATCAGAATCAATTCGGTTATCATTCAGATACCTATTACTATTGTAAATATTTGCGGAACACCTTTGATATCACGTATCTATGCTGGGACTACAAAAAAAGCAAAATATCACCGGGAACAACAAAGGTAATCTATACGTCAAGAAACGGTAGCAAAACAGCCCGAAATCTCAGGTTTTTGATGAGAGCCGTTCGAGAAATCCGGAAATCTTATAATGTACATATAATAAAGTATTTCAGGGGATGCAGCCTTTTAAAACTAATCTATCCTCAAAAGGCTTTTCTACTGGACATCAGATCCGGAGCCGTGGGGACAAATCCTGTCAACCGGATTTCATATGAATTAGGGGTCAGGATCGAACCTGTTTTTTTTGAAAACGTTTCCATAATATCCAAAGGCTTGGCTACAAAATTAGGCTTACTAAAAAAAGCGTTCATCCTACCTCTGGGTGCTGATAAAATTTCTGTAAAAACAAAGGCATTTGATTGTATGAGCCTGCTGTATGTCGGTACGTTGCAGGCCCGGAATATTCATCAGGCGCTTCAGGGATATATAAAGTTCCATCATGAATACCACAGACAGATAAACCTGAAATTTACAATCGTCGGCAGTGGGTTCGGGAAAGAGGAAAACCGGTTAAAAGAAATAGCCGGCAAGGCAAACGTAAACGATTCCGTTTCAATTACAGGTCATATCCCCCATGATCAACTCCAAAGTTTCTTTGATTCCCACAATATAGGTGTTTCCCACATTCCAAAAACAGATTTTTTTAATGTTCAGCCACCCACAAAAACGTTTGAATACCTTTTATCAGGGATGCCGGTTATTGCAACCGACACCTTTGAAAATCATGCTGTCATTACCCTGGATAACGGAATTTTGATTAATGATTCATCCGGAGATTTTTACAAAGGGCTTATCCGAATGTATGAAAACCTGAGCAAATATGATTCAAATGCAATTCGGTTGAATGCCCAACCCTATACCTGGCGCAAAATTGTCGCAGGACTGCAATCAAAGTTAATCAGAATACAAACCCGAGCGGAAAACGGTGATCTGAAACGGTAATCCAAAAACCGATTGTTGATTTCTTGGGCAAGGCTGAGATATGGTCAGCGAGCTGCGGCAAAGCCCGGGGGGCAAACCTTTGACAGAAACAATTAAGGCGGTCGTTTAAGCTTTTCCATTGGAATAAATAATGATTTTTAACTCTGTTGAATTCTGTATATTTTTACCCATTGTTTTCAGCGTATACTGGCTTGTTCCAAATCAAAACAAACAGATTCAGAATACAATACTTCTCATTTCCAGCTATATTTTCTACGGTTGGTGGGACATCCGTTTTCTTACACTAATTCTTCTAAGCTCGGTTGTTGATTTTCTGGTGGGATTAGGGCTACACCGTGCCTCAAAAAAAACTGAGAGGCAATTGCTTTTGTTTACAAGCATCTTAGTCAATCTGGGAGTCTTGGGATTCTTTAAATATTTTAATTTTTTTCTTGATAATTTTGTTGCGGCATTTCGTTTTTTAGGGCAGCCCATCCAATTACAAGGTCTGGATATTATATTACCTGTCGGAATAAGTTTTTACACCTTTCAGACGCTTAGTTACTCCATAGACCTTTATAGGAGAAAAATAAAACCCACAAAAAATGTGATTGTTTTTTTTACCTTTGTCAGTTTTTTCCCCCAATTGATCGCAGGTCCCATTGAAAGGGCCACAACACTGCTGCCTCAATTCAAACAGAAAAGGACTTTTGATTATGGCTCTGCTGTTGACGGTATGCGACAAATCCTCTGGGGATTCTTTAAAAAAATGGTAATCGCGGACAATTGTGCAAAATATGCCGACATAATTTTTTCAACGGCCTCAGACCACACCGGCAGCACACTCTTTCTTGGTGTCTTTTTCTTTGCATTTCAAATTTATGGCGATTTTTCAGGATACTCGGATATTGCCATTGGGACCTCTCGGCTGTTCGGTTTCAACCTGACGAGGAATTTTGCTTTCCCCTATTTTTCCAGGGACATCGCAGAGTTTTGGAGAAGATGGCATATTTCATTATCCTCATGGTTCAAAGACTATGTGTACATTCCTTTGGGTGGAAGCCGTTGTAGAACAGAACAAAAAATTTTAAACGTGTTCATTATTTTTCTGATCAGTGGATTTTGGCATGGTGCAAACTGGACATTTATCGCTTGGGGGGCCTTAAATTCACTATATTTTTTACCGTTGCTGCTAAGTAATAAAAATCGACAAAATACAGACATCGTGGCACAAGGCCATCTGATTCCAAGCCTTAAAGATTGCCTACAAATCGGAGGAACTTTTTTATTAACTCTTATAGGATGGGTGTTTTTCAGAGCTGAATCTATTAAAGAAGCAATTACCTATTTAAACGGTTTGTTCTCTACTTCTTTTTTTACTCTGCCAGAGATCCTGCCCAAGGGACTGCTTATGATGGTTTTATTTTTCATTGCCAGCGAATGGCTGCAACGCGACAAACAGCATGGGTTGGTATTGAATACAACCGTTTTTAAACGCCCACTGCGCTGGGGGATTTACTATGGAATCTGCCTGGCCATATTCAACTTCAGCGGCACCCAGAAAACTTTTATATATTTTCAATTTTAAACCTGCGCCATGCAAAAATTCATCACACAACTGGTTTTATTTATGGTACCGCTGGCCCTCTATTTCGGAACCATTACCTTTTTGCTGAATAGCTCCGGGGAATTATTGCCATTGGAGACCTTGGTACAGGCACATGAACAAAGGGGAAAAATTATTGGTCTGGCCTATTCCGACCCCATAAAACAAATAAAACTTTCGACACTCAAAAAACGACGGCCGAAAATCATTGCCTTAGGGACCTCCAGGGTGATGCAGTTCAGAAGCTTTTTTTTTAATTCTCCAAACGAATTTTATAATGCCGGAGGGATCATATCAAAAATAAAAGACCTGAATGCATTTTTAACTGCCATTCATCCCTACACACCCGAAGTTATCATACTTGGATTGGATCATAATTTTTTCAATGCAAACTGGGACAACCTGACCGGCCCCCCAACCCTGAATCGAAAAGACACATCATTTATCAAACGCTTGCAAAGCCAGCATTTTTTAAGCGATTTGATAAAAAATAAAATTGCCATAGACCTTTTATTTGCGTCTCCGAATATCGGATTAAACGGCAAAACACACAACCAGGGCCTCAGATCAGACGGCAGCTATTTATACGGCCAAATAATCAAAGCCCCGGACCAGGCAGAAGATCATAACTTCACTGACACCTATGACCGTATAAAAAAAGGAAACCGACGGTTCGAGTATGGAGAACAGGTCAACAAAACAGCTGTTCTGTCCTTAGATACATTCTTAAGAAACTGTCGGAAAAAAAATATTCATGTGGTTGGTTTTTTACCACCCTATGCACATGAGGTATGGCTCCGATTGAAATCAATGCCCCATCTTTACGCATACATGTTTTCCCTCCAGAAAGAACTATCTCCTGTTTTTGAATCTACGGGATTTAAACTTTTTGATTTCAGCGATATAGCACAATTAGGTGCATCAGAACATGAAACCATTGACGGATTTCATGGGTCTGAAGTTGCCTATCTCAGACTTTTAATCAAACTAGAGGAAACAAGTATCCATTTAACACCTCATGTTAGTAAAAAAGCCCTGATGAGCCTGCTTGACAATTCATTCAGCTCTACAGAAATTCACCAAGAAATATTTTAGTTTGTATTTCTCTAAGCCCCCTTTTAGCCTAACACCAAAAAAGACAGGTGCTTGAACAATGAAGCTTGTAGTGATCACCCTCCCCTCCCTGGCGGACCCTGGAGGGGTTACAGAGTATTATAATACCATTTTGCCAGTCCTTTACGAATCTGACAAATTGAATATTTACCCCCTTGAAATAGGACGGACACATGGTCGTGGCAAAAGGTTCTACCATATAACAGACCAAATCCGTTTTCTAAAATTCCTCTTAACAATGAAACCGGACCTGGTCCATATTAATCCGTCTTTAAATTTCAAAAGTTTTGTCAGGGACGGGATCTTCATTTACTGGGCAAGGCTATGCAACATTCCGGTTGTAGTGTTTTTCCACGGCTGGGACATACAATTTGAAGGCAAACTTAAAAAACAGTTTAAATTTTTTTTTGATTCAACCTATAAAAAGGCCGGCGCCTTCATTGTTCTGGCCTCTGTCTTTAAAAACGCCTTGAAGACTTTAGGGGTACCGGCCCAAGTTCACCTTTTGACAACAACTTTAAACCCCTGTCTTATGAAAAATTTTTCCATTGAGAAAAAAATTATACGAATGAAACAGTCCGGGTCTGTTAAACTGCTCTTCCTCTCTAGAATCGAACGGGAAAAAGGGGTATTTGAAACAGTTGATGCCTTTTCCATGCTTCTTGAGGAGCACCCCACCCTGAAATTGTCTATAGCAGGCAACGGAGGGGCATTGCAGGCACTTAAAAAATATATTTCCGGACTTGGGCTGTCAAACAGAATTGCTCTTCTCGGGGATATCAGGGGCAACCGGAAAAAAGAGTTGCTGGCCAGCCATGATCTGTACTGTATGCCGACTTATCACCCGGAAGGTATGCCGCTGTCAGTGATTGAAGCCATGGCATCGGGAATGCCCCTGATCACCAGACCTGTGGGAGGAATCACGGATTTCTTCCAAGAGGGAAAAATGGGATACCTGTGCCGCTCTATAGCCCCGGAAGAAGTTGCCGCCTGCATCCGCAAACTACTCTTGAATAAAGAGGCTATGTACACCATGGCCGAGTACAATCACCATTATGCAACTCACCATTTTGCGGCCGGAAAAGTTGCCCTCAAAATTCAGAAAATTTATTTAAAAATGCTCCGGATATGATATCCTGAAGTGTAACCTAAAAGAAGGATGACAATTATTCTTAGCTGGTATATCAAACGCCTTTCAAAAATGCCTCCCGGAGAAATTCCCTGGCGCCTGGTTGATGAGTTGAAAAAGAAACGGGACAAGCATAGAGATCAGTCCGTAAGAATTACCAACCAGCAGTATTCTGAGAAGATTTCCGGCCTTACTGTCCATTGGGACAAGGAAAAAATCCTAAAGGATTTTCCGGAGCAATCTGACAGGCTTGTATGGCTGGCAAACCAGGCCATAAGCCACAATTTTTCAGCCTTTGACCTTGTTCTCAGATTTGACAATACCATTGAATGGCACTTAGACCCTGTTACAAAAAAATGCTGGCCAAAAAAATTCTGGGGAGAAATTAATTACAGAGACACACGTTACGGCGGAGTTAAATTTGTTTGGGAAATAAACCGGCTCTATTGTTTATTCCCATTGGCCTTTGCCTATCGGTTAACCCAAAAAACAAAATATGCCAAAAAGGCTGTCTGGTACATACAGGACTGGCTGAAGGCAAACCCCTATCCAATGGGCATTAACTGGACAAGCGGCATTGAAATGAGCATCAGACTTGCCAATTTGGTGTGGATGTTGGCCTTCATACATCCTTACCGGATTTCAGACAAGGCCATGGGCCGGATTAATGCCTTTGTATTTTTCCATGCCACCCACCTGTTACGCTACCCTTCCCGGTATTCTTCTGCCAACAACCACTTGATTGCTGAAGGATTCGGCCTTTTTCTCGCCGGCCTGTATTTTCCGGGCCTGCCTGGCGCTGAAAAATGGTTTGCCAAAGGCAAAACCATAATTGAGCAGGAAGCAGAACGCCAGATTCTTGATGACGGGGGCAGCTTTGAATATTCAACCACCTACCTTTCCTTTGTTGTTGATTTCTTTCTCTTGTTCTCCTTTGCATGTGACACCGGTTCTATTCCCTACAGCAAAGTCATGGACCGGAAACTGAGACAGGCGATGTCATTTATTTCAACAATTATGGACAAGGCCGGGAATATTCCCAATATGGGAGACCAGGACAGTGCCGTTCTCGTCAACTTTGGTTTATCCAATCTGGAAAACTGCTCCTCACTTTGTAATACCGGAGCCTTGAGATATGGGAAAAAAAGCTTTCATACGGGCCGTCCCGATATCAAAACCTGGCTCTTAACCGGAAAAACAGGTTCAAAGGCGACACCACCAGGAAAATCAGATTTCCAACTTCTGGAGCCCAGCGGCTTGTGCATTATGCGTGAAATCCACAACAACAAAGAGCTACTGTTTACCGGAAATGCAATGCCGTTGGGCATGCCTCCCCTATTCGCCCATGGTCACCTGGATGCTCTCTCTTTTACGCTGTCCATTGACGGACTTGAATTCTTTGTGGACACCGGCACCTATTGCTACCACGGCAATGATACATGGCGGACCTATTTCAGGTCGACATCAGCCCATAATACCCTTCGCGTTATGGGCAAAGATATGAGTGAACAAATTGGGGACTTCATGTTCGGCAAGCCGTACAAGATTCTGGAAAACCGGCTTGATCAAAAAAAAGACGGGCCGGTCTGGCGCACAACCATGGCCTCTTATTCAATTCCCCGTCACGAAGTTCGTGTGACAAGACAGGCGAACTGGCTGCCTAAAGCCTCAGAATTTATTATTTCAGATAGTATAGAGTCAGATCTGACAGGCAAAGTTGAAATTTTTTTCCATCTTCACCCCCAGTGCCGGATCATCCAATCCAAAGATGGTCTGGTTATAACAAGGCAGGGAATATCGCTGACCTTAGAACCTGAAACAGGCATTCTGACCGAACTGATCAGAGGCTCCCGAAATCCTGTTTTAGGATGGTATTCTCCTGAGTTCAACAAAAAAACACAGACAACCACCATCCGACAAATAAAAAAATTTTCAGGCAAAGAATCGATTGTTAACCGAATTCGAATTAAATAGGCGCAATACACTTTGGAGAAATTACAATTAAAATGAAAATCAGCATTTTCGGCCTTGGTTATGTCGGAGTTGTTTCTGCCGCATGCCTTGCAAATGAAGGCCACAGTGTCATTGGTGTGGACGTCATTCACAATAAGGTGGATATCATCAACAAGGGCGAGACACCCATTATCGAAAAAGGAATCGGCGATATCATCAAGTCCGGTGTGGAAAAGAAAATGCTGAAAGCGACTACTTCTGTAGAAAAAGCTGTGGAAAACAGCGATATTTCTTTCATCTGCGTGGGCACCCCAAGCCGTACGAACGGCAAGCTGGATACAAATTACGTGCAAAGGGTATGCGAACATATTGGTGAGGCCATCAGGGACAAGGCCTCATTCCATTTGGTAGTGATCCGAAGCACTGTACTTCCCGGTACCATTAAAGGTATGGTCGTTCCTGCCCTTGAAGTTGCTTCCCGGAAAAAAGCCGGTAAAGATTTCGGGGTATGTAACAATCCGGAATTCCTAAGAGAAGGAACAGCTGTCTATGATTATTATCACCCGCCTAAAACAGTCATTGGTGCCACAGATGCCAGGAGCGCAGACCTGCTGGCATCCATTTACACGACAATGAAAATGCCTGTCACAATAACAGATATTGAAATCAGTGAAATGATAAAATATGTGGACAATGTCTGGCATGCACTGAAAGTCGGATTCAGTAATGAAATTGGCAACATATGCAAATCTATCGACATTGACAGCCATAAGGTAATGGATATTTTCTGCAGCGATAAAAAGCTGAACATATCTTCAGCCTATTTAAAGCCGGGGTTTGCCTTTGGCGGATCCTGCCTCCCAAAAGATGTCAGGGCATTATCGTACAAAGGCAAATCACTGGATATAGACCTGCCCATCATCAACGCGATTCTTCCCAGTAATCATATCCAAATCCAAAACGGTATCCGGCAGGTGCTGCGCCATGGCCGCAAAAAGATAGGC
Organism: Desulfobacteraceae bacterium; assembly: GCA_003354055.1. The sequence continues at coordinate 32,123 of PIVQ01000004.1, forward strand.
GTTCTGGGCGTCAGCTTTAAAGCCGGCACAGATGATTTAAGGGAAAGCCCGGTTGTTGAAATGATCGAATTTTTACTGGGCAAGGGATATGACATTAAAATCTATGATAAAAATGTTACCTTGGCCGCCCTTGTCGGTGCAAACAAGGATTATATCATGAACCGAATTCCTCACATTGCCAATCTGATGGAAGTATCCATGAAAGAGGTGGTTGACCATGCCGAGGTGATCATTATAGGCAATAGCTCTTCTGAATTTAAAACGATAATGGGCTGCATCCGACCGGATCAACAGGTCATTGACCTGGTCAGGGTCGTGGAAAACAAAAAAACGGATGAAACCTATAACGGAATTGCATGGTAGTGCCTTATGAGAATACTTATTATTGTTGAAAATCTTCCGGTTCCCTTTGACAGGCGGGTGTGGCAGGAGGCAACCACGCTTGCTAAGGCCGGACATACGGTCTCCGTCATCTGTCCGGCCATGAAAGGATATACCCGGTCCTACGAGTGCATTGAAAATATCCATATTTACCGTCATCCCCTGCCTGTGGAAGGAAGCGGTGCCGTAGGCTATCTGATTGAATACCTGCTGTCGCTTAGCCTTCAATTTTTCCTTTCCTTTAAAGTGCTTCTGAAAAACGGGTTCGACGTGATACATGCCTGTAATCCGCCGGATAATATATTTATCATTGGCGGTTTTTTTAAATATCTGCTGAATAAAAAATTTTTGTTTGACCACCATGACATTAACCCGGAGCTCTATATCGCAAAGTTCGGAAAAAAAGACTTCTTTTATCGAATCATGCTGCTATGGGAAAGGCTAACCTTTAAAACGGCAGACGTATCCATTGCCACCAATCAATCCTACAAGCGTATTGCCATTAAAAGGGGGGGAATGGATCCTGAAAAGGTTTTCATCGTCAGAAGCGGTCCGGACCTGCAGCGGACCAGGCCCCTGCCGGCCAATGCCGCCTGGAGGTACGGCAAAGACTACCTTGTCGGATATGTCGGTGTAATGGGAGCTCAGGAAGGATTGGACCTCCTGCTGAAAGGTATTGCCTATGTCGTTCATGATCTTCAACGAATCGATATACACTTTGCCCTGGTTGGCAGCGGTACGGAGATAGACCGGCTCAAAGGTCTGGCAAGCCAGTTGAAGATAGAAGAGTATCTAACATTTACAGGACGCGTAAAAGACGACGTCCTTATGGAGGTTCTTTCTTCGTCTGATGTGTGTGTGAACCCGGATGTAGTCAATGAAATGAATGATAAGTCCACCATGAATAAAATAATGGAATACATGGCTTTGGGAAAACCGATTGTACAATTTGACATGACCGAAGGCCGTTTTACGGCAGGCGAGGCCTCTTTGTATGCCCTGAAAAACGATTATATTTCTTTCATGAATAAAGTGATCGAACTTATTTCTGACCCCTTGAAAATGGAAAAAATGGGCGCATACGGCCGTTCAAGGGTAGTATCAACGCTTCAGTGGGAACATGAGAAGCCCAAGCTTATAGCTGCCTATCGTGCCTTGAACCTGCCCCGACGATTGTAAAACGGGGGTAAAATATACGAATCAATACATCAGAATAATGATCGTACCCAAGCATTTTAATTTCGCTAAGAACCCTGAGTCGTTCGACTCGATTTTGTTTCAGATACCACTGTTAGGCAAGTACCAATAGGCCTGGAGAAAGTTATGAATAGTAAAATCTCAGATAATGTCTGGAATATCATGGCGTGTCCGCATTGTGGTGCATCGCTACATAGTTCGAATCTAACCTGCAGCAGTTGTAAGTTACACTACAAGTATGCTAAATCTGGGGCAATAGATTTGAGGCTTCAGCAACGAAAACACTATCAGTATGATTTTTCATTAGGCACACCCCTGCTACCAGAATCAGGGTTTGATTTTAATATATTGCCAGAAAAAAGTAATCCAGAGGTAGATTTTTCTGAGTGTGATGTTCCTTATCACCTATCAAGAGAGATTATGAGCCATTTTCCAAAGGCGAAGACAGATAACAGCCTAATGTTAGATATCGGTTGTGGCAATATGGTGCATAAAGAAGTATGTGAATATGCAGGATTTGAACATGTAGGCTTGGATTATGAATCTAATGAAGCTTTAATGCTTGGAGATGCTCATGCTCTACCGTTCAAAAATGGAAGTTTTGATTTTATACTTTCTATTGCTGTTCTTGAACATATTAGATTTCCTTTTGTTGCAATGAGAGAAGCATATAGGGTTTTAAAGCCAAATGGCATATTTATAGGAACAGTGGCATTTCTTGAACCATTTCATGGAGATAGTTTTTATCATCACACACATTTGGGAACATATAATTCATTACAAGAGGGTGGATTTAGAATTGAAAAAATTTCTCCTAGTGATAAATGGTCTGTTCTGATGGCACAGGCAAGTATGGGATTATTTCCTAAAATGCCACCCTTTCTTTCAAGGTCATTGATAATTCCTATTCAGATCATGCATAAAATTTGGTGGAGAATCGGTAGTATTTTTTCAAGTAAAGCGACAGAAGGAATGCGTGTAAGAAGCACTACTGGGGCATTTACTTTCATAGCTCGAAAATAAGCTGTCCTACGACCGGTATTCAGCCATCCTCCATAGCCCTTGGTTATCGTCTTAGCAATTACAAGGTAATCTTGGAATTTTTTGTACCCATCTGGCAAATCGTTTATAAACTGTTTTCCAAGGCCCAAACTCCGATGGTAAATCCCGCCACGGAGCTCAAGTTTCTAAAATCCAGAGGATTCCGTTAAACAACTGCCGGCTATCCTTGGCAGGCCTGCCTCTGGGGTCATTCGGTCTTATTTCCAAAAACGGAGCAATGATCTCCCAAAACTCGTCTGATATGTCTTCTCTACTCATGAAAGCATATCATCATAGGTTACCCCGCCAAAGTATAGTTTTTTTTAAAAACAGCCCTAGTTTAGCAGCCTATCGTGCCTTGAACCTGTCCCGACGATTATAAAACGAAGGGAACATATACGAATCAATCCATCAAACTAATGATCGTACCCAAGCATCCTGATTTCGCGATGCAATTGTTTTGATGAGTGGAATTGTTTTTAGGTGCATTCAGTTCGTGTCGATTTTAACACTTTTATTTTGAAAAGGTTGAATATGGAAAGAATTGTCAGAAGAATAAAAAGCGGCTTTGTCCCCCTCAAAAGGCAGGGGTTATTATACACTTTGAACCTGTTGTACATCTATACGATCTCACCATACAAAATGAAGGTACTGCCGCGCCTTTTGATGGTATACATAAAAATTCAAATGAAGGCTGAAAAAAAGGTGTTTTTGAACCGTAACTTTAGCTATTGGAGGCAAAGAAAAGATGACATATTAAAATTTCGGTTCTCTACAGATCGAATTAATCTAAATGATATGGAACTGAATAGAGAACAATGCCACATGATCACAAAACTTCTGAATAAATCAGAGGAGGTTGTTATTGCGGATATTGATCAAAATGGTTTTTTGTTGTCCCATTTTGGAACAATCCAAAACTTACCAATGGTATCCAAAAAAGAATTTATAAAAAGAGGCAGGTTCTCTATAAAATTTGTAGCAAGGCGGGGATATGTTTGCATAAAAAAAGACTATAAGGGTAACAAGTTTGCCTTTATAAATGAACTAAGAGCACTACACAGGCTACGATCTTCTAACAGCAATATACCTACAATAATGGATGTCGATTTTGATAATTCAACCTTATACCTCTCCTATATCATGGGGGCAGTCCTTCGAGAAAAGTTGGCTGAAAAAGTGCCTTCCATACTTGATAAAAATGTTAAAAGCAGCTCCATTTTATCACCTTTTGAAAATAAAAAAGAATGGCTCCGTCGAATTCAGGAAGGCAAACGTCATTTGTACGATGTGGTTGATCCTCCATTTGTGGAAAGGCTAAATGAAGATCTGATCAAATCTCACAAAAATAAATTCCTATGGAATGATTTAAAATTTGGAAACATTATCATTGAAAAAAAATCCGGCAATCCATATATGATTGATTTTGAAAGAGCTGCTTACCACTCTATTTTGCCTAAGAGTCTTTTTCAAATATTGAGTGATCAAGAAGTAGAACTCTTTAATATGCATTTTAACATAGAAAAATGATCCATCAAAGGATCTGGTAAGATTCATCCCCATCCTCAAAGTTTTCACTCCTGTATTTGAATAAGGCGATGTAACCTGAAGTCAGAAAAAAAAGATAAACAAAAACATTCTGCTCAAATGTACCTGTATAAAAAAATGACAGGAAAAAAAAGGTGCAACAACTGAGCATTCCCAGAGAAAAAGCGCCTATCTGCCCCTCTTGTTTGCATAATTTAGAAGCATCCTGAAACACAAAGATAGGAAAAAAAAGAATCAGCAACACCCCAAGAACACCAATCTCCCACATCATTTTTGTAAATGAGGATATTTTCGCAGAATAGAGCCGTCCTTCATCAACATATTTACCATCCAGTCTTTGGGTAAAGCCCTTTGATACATTTCCTGCTCCACGCCCGAAAAAAAAGAATCGGATGTCTTTGGTTGCATTGCTTATTGCGTATTGAATAGGGTCAAGACGCCGGCTACTGTATTCTTCCACGCGACCCGGCTTGGCAACGAAAGTTTCAATGCCATATCCCCATTTTCGGGACTGAAAAGTGTTGTAAATTTCAAGCAAAGCAAAAAAAGACAGGAACAACAAAAAGCCGACACCAAAGACTCTGATTATGGATTTTGCCTTGGCCTTAATAAAAAGGGCTGGAAAAATAATAGTAATCGGTAACAACAGGAAGGTAACCTTGGTTTCGTTCATTGTTGTCGGTAAAAATATGACAATAAATAAAAGTATAAAAAATGAAAACGGTAACTCCTCCTTAAAATAATAGGCAATAAGGAAAGACATGACGATTAATAGAAATATGGACAGGACACCGGAGGTATGAGTCCCGAGAGTACCGCCTACAGGGTCTCCGGCAGAAAGAACCGCACCGAATTCCACGAACCTCTGATAAAGAACCACAGGAAATTGAAGCACGGATAAAAAAAGTAAAAAAAGGAGCAGCCTTTTAAAATCCTTGGACGAAGACAAAAAAAGCAGGGGAATGAAAAAGACAGGGATAAATTTGGTATAAATTCGCAGGCCTGACAGTATGGTCCACCCACTTACCTCATTGAGAACAAAGCCGACGCCCAGATGAAACAGATAAAGGACCAACAGAAGGACATACTTTATAGGGACCTCTACCTGTTTGCTGGCGGCAGTTTTAAAGGGAATCAGAACAGCGATGATGATGGATACCATTTCCGGTATCCATGTCAGCAGACGCATTCCGATTCCATACCTGAACAGCAGGAAGTCCAAAAGGAAAATACTGACAATCATTGCATATAATAACAGAGTTATCATATAAATTTATATACCCAGTAAGGTATAACTTGTTTGACACGGTTTAGGATAATTCCCTCAATTTTACATTCGTTGTTTTGCAATAAGGTCTTTGACTGTTCAATAACCGGTCTCTGGACTGTCGCGGCCTGAACAATTAAAAAGGTTTTGTCAGCGACAGGCGCAATTGTCAATGCATCTGTGGAACTTAGGACAGGCGGGCAGTCAATGAGAATATAGTCATAGGAGTTGCGGCAGTAATCCATCAATTGTTGCAAATTGTCAGCCCCCACTCCGCCTCCAGCCTGCTTTCTGCTTCTGATACCACTGCCAAGAAAGAAAATATTAAGGCTGATCTGGACAATGGCCTCATTCACAGAGGCTTGTTGGTTAAAAAGATCCATCATGCCATAGGTATTATTAGGAATATTGAACACCCTATCCAGTCCCGGTGCATTCAAATTGGCATCTATAATTAGAAATCTTTTCTCACTGGCCTCCAGATTAGCATAGCTGACAAGGTTTGCAAGGATCGTGGAAACCCCTTCTTTTCTCCGGCTGCTGACAAAGGCAAATACCTTGTCAGCATTTTTTTTATTGGAACTGACAACTTTCCGGTATAAATCCCCGGTCTGTTTCTTATTCTTAAGATCAAAAAAGCGCCAGCGGGAACCGGCATTCCGCTTGTCCGTATACTGGGTACTGTGTGTGAATTCCGGCTCATGCCCTGCCCTGCTGTCAGGCTGGGCCGGAGTGGGCGTCACCCGCTGCTGGTAATCTTGCTGCTGGTAATCTTGCTGTTTAAAATGGGAGCCTTGCTGAAAGGGCGGATAAGGGTCCCTTGCCGGAACCGATCCGTTTCCTGTAGGGACAGGCCCCTGCTGAGATCTTCTCAGATAGCTTTCCATATAGGACTTCTGTGTATCAGAAGGCCCCTGCCTCCTAACACCCTGCCCCTCAATCTCTCCCTTAAACCGCCTGGTAAATGTTTTTGAGTTATCTTCCCAGCTAATCTCATTCATGCTCTGTTCCCTATTTAATTATATTTTTCCTATGCGGTGAAACAGGTATTCTCCAATTACACTTCCGGATATGAACAAATGACCGGTACTGACAAAATTTTTTCAACATCATCCGCGGTTTTCACTTTGTGGTCCAAGGTTTCCAGAATAAACGGAAGCACCAGCGCAGCAAACAGTCCCAGAAAAATGGCCACCTGAAAGGCAAGGAGTTTGTTAGGCGACTTTGGCCGGACGGGGCTGCTTGGCGCCTCGGCAATTGTCACGTTTGAAAGATTTCTTTCATCCCGCTGGGCAAACAGCCTTGAATCTTCTTTCTTTTCCCCGTATTTCAGAAAATTCTGACGTGCCACCTGAACCTCCAGCTCCAGTGCTTCAAATTCATCCTTTTTCCGTTGAAAATCAGCAGAGTCTTTCATGAGACTTTCAAGTTTCTTAATCAACAGATTGTGCTTGGCCATCAGGGTATTGTTCTCCAAGCTGTCTGTTCTGGCCGCATTCCTGCTTTCGTTTTTTATCTCCTGGCGCAGCATCAAGATCTGATCGTCAATCTGTTTATACTCACGGCTTTGCCTTGTAAAGGTTTTGCTGACTTCGGTTCGTTTGATCAAAAGCGGAACCAGTCCTTTTGCAAGTTCAACAATAATCGGGAGATTTCTCATTTCCCGAGAAATAATGAACTGGTCTCCTTCAATTTTCAACCCATTGCTCACCATGTCTATTTTGGCCTGATTTTCAGCAATCTGGACTTCAAGAGTTTTTAATTCCTTTTGAAAATCTGAAATCAATTGCAGATTTGAATCCGTCTGACTCTGCATGTTCAGAATATTCCACTGTTCCTTAAAATCCTTTAATTTTCTTATGGAGTCAGTCAATTTCTGGGCATAATAATTTTTCTGGTCTTCGTAAAACAGTTCGGTGTCTCCAACCGAAAATGCGATTTTTCGGTAACTGAGATAATTTTCCAAAAGCCTGCCCAGTACTTCCGGGACCTGTTCCTGGTAAGGAGAAACCAAAGAGACCGTGATCATGTTTGAAGTGATGATCGGATCAATATTTAAGGACCCCAGAAGAGCACTGACTTTTTTTTCAGTTTCAGTCAGGGGCACTCCCGTAAGTGTTAAGCGCTTCCAAAAAGAGTCTTCTTTTTCGGCAGACACCTTTTCTCCTGCAGAGGTTCCGGCTTTCTTATGCTTATAGGATTCAATTGTTCTTTCCAATACAGCCTTGCTTTTCAACAACTCTATTTCAGTATTAACATCCGTGTTGCTGACCGGCCTTGATAAAAATTGGCGCTGGTCCTGGCCCGGATTAACAACAGATTCCATGTTGGGTTTAGGAAATATGATAATCTTTGCAACACTTTCATACATAGGTGTTGAGGTAAAAGAATAAAAACATATACAAAAGACGATAACGCAGAATGCAATAATTGCCGGTATTTTCCAATAAAACCAAATCCGCGCAACATCTCTGGTGGTTCTCAATGATGTAATTGCCATGCTGATTTATCCTTATTCTACGTGTTATCGTCTCTACTGATTAATTATTAATTGGCTTCTGCTCAATTAAACTACCGCTAAATACCGACCCGCCGAGTTCGTAAGGCCCGATGAGACTTGTTGGTACCATCTTATTAATGTACTGCTCTATCCAAAGGTTGCTTTGTGCGATTTTTGATTTGGGCACATAAACAATATCATACTGGGTTAATACGATGTCCTGACTAATATCACCGTCCCGGAGAATTTTTTCAAGATTCACCAGGCGCCCCCAAGGTCTTCGATTTTTATCTCTGCTGATAACAAGCACGGTGCTTCGCTCTGCTTCGTCAGTTACCCCGCCGGCTCTGGATATCACTTGAGAAACGGTTTCATTGCCCTCCATCAAGTATCGGCTGGGAGAACCGACCTCCCCGAAGATATATGCCAAATTAGCGTTCATGACTTTGAGAATCAGGGTCAAGGTCAGATTATCAATCTGCTCCTGATACTCTTTTGAAACAATTTTTTTAAGCTGAGGAATTGTTTTGCCGCCTGCCAGCACATCCGATATGACCGGGAAAGAAACATATCCGTCAGGACGAATGGTGGTCAGCTTGCTCTGCCCTCTGGAAGCTGTTGTGATTGCTGTTTTAAGACGGTCAATGGTCCTATTATACTCAATCATGGTTACGGTTACAACAGGTTCAATGAACTCCTTACTGTATATTTTGACAATTTCATCCTGAAGCTGCAAAGGGGACAGCCCCAAGGCTTTGACCGCACCTTTTCTGGGCATGGTAATATTGCCGTCCGGTCGAATGGTCAAGTCCCTATTCATATCCTTGTGATAGGCGAATTCAACCCTAAGAATATCGGCAACAGACAGGATATAATCTTTAGTGTCAGGTCTCGGCGTATAGTGATATACGATTTCAAGAACATCGCCGGGACCGAGTTCATACTCATGCTCGATTTTGGGCATAGGACGATCATAAACCGTGTCTTCGCTAATACCGACCTCATCCATTACAGAACATGATATAAACACGGCTGCCGCCATCATCATGACTGCAAATTGTATAGACTGTTTAGGCACCATCCAGACTTCTCCTGTGTTATAGTCTTTGTTCCAATTATCTATCTTAAACCCCTTGGGGTCCCTTTTCACATTCGCTTTTTGAATTTAAACTCAAGTCGCCGATTCTGGGCTCGCCCTGATGCCGTCTTGTTCGTGGCAACAGGCATTGTAAATGAATGCCAACTCATGGTCAGTCTGTTTGAATCAACCCCCTTTGATACCAGATAATCATATCCGGCCTTTGCCCGTCTTTTGGATAAAGCGATATTGTAGGCCATGCTCCCGAAATTATCCGTATGGCCGCCGATATGAAGATCCAAGGAAGGATTTTTATTAAGCATCGCCGCAACCTGATCCAAAGCCAAGATCCCTCTGGGTTTCAAATTAGACTTATCAAAATCAAAGAGTACATCTGCAGGCAGCACCAAATCCCAACATCCGTTCTGATCAACCTTCTGACCGACATTGCTTCCCGGACAATGATCGCAAAAATCAGGCACCCCGTCACCGTCGGCGTCCCCCCCGGCCGGAAAACGCGCACGTTCCAAGAAAACCGTTCGGACAAACTTCTCCAGATTAGCTCCGTCAAGCAGATGATCTCCATTGATGGCTAACCCACATTTCCCGCTCTGGGCTATCCTTTCAAGAATCCCCCTGCCAAAGGGATCGTTTCCAATAAGAATCGTATAAATACAGATTCTTGCACCGAATTTCTTTTTCAGTTCCCTTGCAGCAATAACCTCTTTGTTGCCCATATCTTTTCCATCACTGATCACAATCACAGCAATGTCACCTTCCCGCTCGAACCAGTCCCTTTCCAAGGCCTCCAAAGTCGGAGCAAGCGGACTCACGCCTTCTGCCTCAAATATTTTTTCCAGAGCCAGATCGTACTCAGCCTTGTCATAGGTAACGATTTTTGTATTATCCTTTTGCATTAATCCGTAGTGAAAATTTGCATAAGCCGGGGAACCGAATGTTCGGAGAGTCCCTTTGTAATCTGTATTTGGAATGCTTTGATTGATTGCCCGGGTCAGGTCTTTGGCAAATTTAAACTTGTCGTGAAATGAATTTTCATGGCAACGATGGCAATCCATGCCGTAGACCATATTATCCTTTGTCTTAAATTCATCGCCTCCGTATTTTACACCATGGTTTTCCGCAGATACGGGATTTTGAAAATCAATATGACAGGCAACGCATTCGTAAGAGGGACGATAGGGTTCTGTCATTGATGCGGAAGGGTCAAATATGATGGTAAAGTTCTCGACCCGTTTCACATACCCTGTCATATCAATAGGTTGGCGATCAAATATATCAAGCTGGTGAAATTCACTCTTCCGAATCTTAGCTGTACTATCCTCAGACGGTTTGCTGGTTTGGTTGGCGCATCCGCAAAGAGCTATGCATATCAAGAGAATAAGCAGATTAAATTTCGCACCATATTTCATGGGTTTTCTCCTCGTTTAAGAGAGCTTGGTATCCACATAATTTACATTATTTTTACTGCGGTTACAACCGGCCTCAATTTCTCCTTGGCGCGTTGCTCCATTTTTTTTCCAGGCATCAACCCGGTTACGACATTGTCAGTTACCTCCAGATCGGATTCAGTCACCGTTCTGGAGTTTACAATCGCATACATCCGATTTGGCATGGGATGAACGATCCGTTCCGTACCACTCTGAAAGTCATATTTACTTGATGAGACATTTATTCTCACCAAATACACGGCCAAACCGAGCACAACAAGTGCCAATAGGATTAAAAGCCCAATTTTTGCATAGTTCTTCGAATTGCCGCTATTATAATTCTCCTGCGTTTCTCTCTTGCCTGCCCACCTGGAAGGTTCGTTTGAAGGCTCAGAAAAAGAAGTCGAATTTTGCGAAAAAGGCTGTGATTCATATTGACGCTGCGGTTCATATTGAGGTTGTGGTTCATATTGAGGTTGTGGTTCATATTGTGCGCGTGGTGCCGGAGGTGGTTGTTGCCGGCGTATAGGTTGATTCCACTCAGTAGTTCCGGTGTTTCTCTGAGGGAATGGGGCAGAGGCCTGGGTATGGGAGGTTGCGTATTGTCCGTTACGATTTGCCTGCAGGCCGTTTTCCGCCATACTATTGTCGTCAGGTATTGATTTCGCCCGGGCCGGCATGGGAGGAGTTCTTTCAGTTAACGGCTTATTTTTTTCAATTCCGGAAAGCGATCCGTTTTCCAGAGATCTACCCACGATTTCCGAATTGATCAGATTGCAATGATCGTTGCTGGAAAGCAACAGGCAATTATCACAGATATTATTTATCAATCTCGGATTCCCGTTACTTATTTCCCGAATATACCGAATCGCATCGTCGTCAAATACCGGAGTTCCGGTTGCTCCGGAACGAATCAGGCGAAAATAAATATATTCCCTGGTCTCCTCAAAGGTCAGAGGATTTAGCTTATAAATGCGTTTTATCCGTTGCCCGAAAGCTTTCAGCTTTTTATATTTAAGTATCTCATGAAACTCATGGTGGGCAAACATAATAATCCGGACAGGAAAATGCCCTGAATAATTGTAACTCGCAAAAATTCTTAATTTATTAATAAATGAATAACTAAAATCCTGGGCATCATCTATAATCAAATAAATAAATTCTTTTTTCGCTTCTGTTTTATACTTGTTTTCAAAGTACTCGTAGATCACTTGCTGAAGGCGGTGTTCGTCAGCAGTGGTAATATCCACCGCTGAAATATTTAACAACCGTTCAACAATTTTTTCCAACACCATAGGGAAATTATATGTGGGTGTTGACACTGATACAGAGGGTATTGTTTTTTTCTTGCTTAAAAGTTTTGCCAACTTGAGATAAAGCAGGGTTTTACCTGCCCCATAGTTGCCTGTTAGCAAAAGAATGGGTTCTTGATCTTTAATTCCCCGCAGCAGGTAGTTCCATCCATTGAGATGGGCTCGGGATTCATAAAAGAGACTAGGTGACGGGTGGCTATCAAATGGTTCTTTTTGCATGAGATAAAATTCTTTATACATCAAAGCCTCCCCTTGTTAAGCTTTATGCTATTCATCATGTCCCATCCGAATCAGACATCCTCACCAGGAAAAATGTCTTCGAAAGAAAATTTTTGTTTTTGCAAGGAATCCGCAACATTTAAGCCGTTGAGTATCTTGCTTTTGGTCACCGGGGTCGGGTCAATCAACATTCTTTCAGTCTGGCTGATCACCTTGGTACTGACATTGGTTAATTTCGACAGAGCAGTTATGGTCAACCCCAATTCGATCCTTATTTTTTTCAAATTATTATTTTTCATTTCAACATCTTTTACGTAACGAAACATATCCCCCTCCGGATAACATTTTTTTGGCAACCGAACCGACACTGATTAAGAGCATTACATTAATAAATGTCACAATAGTTTCCTTTAGCCATCATCAACATACTAATCGCACTTTTTCTAATATGTCAATGCTTTTTTCCTAATTAGACATACTTTGAGGGTAAATACACAAAAACTCCAAAAATTTCCGGAAATATCGCACTATTTCCAATATTTCAAAGTGCTCATAACACAGACTGCTAAAATATTATGCCAATTTCCCTCTAATCACAGATCACAAAACCCAGCTGCAGGGGAATTAAAAAACCTAAACTCCCACCAGCTTAAAGCCAGTGGGTTTCAATTCACGGACTAAAAGTTCCTGCAATACAATCAACGCAATCGTCGACCCGAACGTCAAAGCCTATAGACACACGACTTCGGCGTTCCTGCCAGCTTAATGTGGAATACATATAAAGAAATAGCCCAGATTATAAATGTCCAACCGACGACAATTTATTCTTGGTATAAAGCCGACCAATGTGGTGGCAAAATGACGTTGAAGATCAAAAAGCGGGGCAGAAGTTACGGGTCTGGTATGACACTGGATGTTAATCAATCAAAAGAAATTCAAAAAAAACGATTCAGGATATATGTTCTCGTTATGGACTCGAAAAACTGTTCAAACACTCATCAAGCACCCCCAAATTGCCGATGCTTGATGATTTATGTATTTCGTGCCGGTCTAATACTTAAAAGCAATAGGGTTGAAATCTCAAACGTTCAAAGCCCCCAGTGGATAGTCATTGATATCCAAAAGAAGAAAATGACCTAAAACCATAAAAAAGGGGGTGGAATGCCAGGTAAAGGATTTGTCGTGGTGGCCAGTGAGGTAAAGGATCTGGCCAACCAGACCGCAGATGCCACCGATGATATACGGAAACAGGTGTAAGGGAACGCCCCCCAGGGCCTTGCCAAGACTAATTGAAATGTGGCCCAGAGTTCCACGGTTGTGGGGAGATTACCAATGATATCGGAGAGGTCAATACTGCGGCGGTTGATCTTAAGGGTAAAAGCGGTTAAGCCAGCACCAGTTCCGAAGAGCTACCCCGGATAGACAACTTTCCCCATGAACCCCTGGGCCGTTTCAAGGCCGAGTAGCCTGGGATAACAGGACAATTATTCCACCCAGACCAGGGTTTAACAGCCCTGGCCGAAATTTTAAAATGCCGGCTTCTAATCCACTTCGATTATCCGTTCCCGGGTATCCAGATTGATCTTTTCCCCATCTCCCAGGTCAAGAATTCGCTCCCCTGTGTCGACATTATACTGATCACCTCCGCCCACGTCGATATATCGGTCCCCTGTATCCACATTAATGGATTCACCGCCTCCCAAATCCATGATGCGTTCCCCTGTGTCAACATTGATGGATTGACGCCCTTCGGTGCTTTGTTTTATAGGAGATTGTTCGGGGGCGGAGGCCGGCTTCCGGGCTTTGCTTCGGTTCAGTTCAGAGGCATCCCTGGGACCAATGTCTATCTTGATATCCCCTGTCCTCGGATCCACACTCATCCTTTTCTCCCAATCAATGTCCCCTGCCTCTAGTTCGCCGCTGAAACACGGGGATACTGCTAAAAGCATATAGGTCAATATAGTGATAACAATCTTTTTCATTGAATCCTCCCCCCCTGTAAGTCTCTATTGTTTTGGGGGAAAATCAACCCCGTTGGTTAATAACTTTGGTATGCTAAATCAAAATTATTTGCAAAAAAAAGTTCAATCAATGCCAGAGGTGCTGCTTGTATTCATGAAGTCGGCATAAAATGATCCCTGGTTTTATTTCGATTACTACAACAGTCTTGATTTACACCCTATTATTTTCAACAAGTATTAGCAAGCATCGACCGTTAAAAGCCAAATCAACCAGCCTGATAGCTTGATAAAGCAGCAGCCAACTCATGGATGGTTCCGGAAAAAAAATGATCCCCGGTTTTTATGACTTTAAATAAAGGATGGATCTGCCATCTACTGATCAGTGAGAGAATCTGATCAACAGGAGCGATTTCGTCATCTTCTCCAGTAATAATCAGCCCTGTATCAGAAAGTGTTTCAATGGAGTCAAAGGAAATAAAACCAGCAGGCGGCGAAACCATTATATGGTCTTGTATATTAATTCCTGACGAAACCACATGAGCATTAACCCAGGCCCCAAAGGAATAACCGGCCAGATAGAGATCCGTGATCTGTTGGGATTTCAAATACTCAAGAGCAGCGCGCACGTCATCCTGTTCACCTGCCCCGTCATCAAACACGCCGGAACTATTCCCTGCTCCCCTGAAGTTAAATCTCAGAGTGGAAAACCCGGCTTCAAAAAAGGAGTCCGCAATTTGTTGCACCACAGGATTGTCCATATTCCCGCCATACAATGGATGGGGATGGGTGATCACAACACCCTTTGAACTTTCAGGATTTAAATGCAACCGTCCTTCAAGATGGACATTCTGGCAGGGAATGATCACATGGTGCGCCATCCAAGCCTCCTTCCCTATTGACAGGAATCATCATTCCCATATGAACATGAGATATTCCAGCTTCTTCATATGGACTGCCGTAAACGGAAAATCCTATCTCACGGTAAAAGGAAACCGCATGGATCTGGGCACCCAAAAACACCCGGGGAAATCCTTGAGCTCTGGCCTCGACAATCAACGCCAAGACAACTGCCTGCCCCACCCCTTTTCCCCTGTGGGATTTCATTACGGCAACCCGCCCGATATGACCGTCAGCCAGCATGCGCCCTGTGCCAGCTGACCGGTCGTTTATCTTAGCCAGAGCATGAACTGCCTCAGGATCCTGCCCGTCCAGATCCAGATCAGGATCAACTTTCTGCTCAAGAGTAAAGACCGAATGCCGAATCTTCGTGATCAAATCTGCATTCGGTCCTTTAAATTCCACAAGCGCAATCCTAAGGCTTGATGGTTCAGTCATCGCCGGTCTTACTTTTTATTTTTCAACGACGCCCTGACAAACTCCCTGAACAAAGGATGGGGTCTCATGGGTTTGGATTTGAACTCCGGATGGAATTGACAACCCAGATACCAGGGATGACCCTTGAGTTCTACAATTTCCACCAAGTCATGGTCAGGAGACGAGCCGCTTACGATCAAGCCGGCTTCAATCAGACGTTCTTTGAATTCATTGTTAAACTCAAAGCGGTGGCGGTGGCGCTCGGAGATATCTTCTGCTTTATAGGCGTTCATTGCAAAGGTATCAGCCTCAAGGCGACAGGGATAGGCCCCCAGCCTCATGGTCCCGCCTTTGTCCGAACTTTCGTCACGTTTTTCCACCTCCCCGGTCTGTTCGTCAACCCATTCTTTCATCAAATAGATCACCGGATACGGGGTATGGGGATCAAACTCTTCACTGTTGGCATCTTCCATGCCTGCCAGATTCCGGGCCACCTCGATCACAGCCATCTGCATCCCCAGACAGATACCGAAAAAAGGCACTTTGTTTTCGCGGGCATATTGGGCGGCCAGAATTTTACCTTCAATCCCCCTGGACCCGAACCCACCGGGCACGAGGATACCATCGCTCTGGGACAGAATCTCTGCCATATTATCCTTGTTCAATGTGGTGGAGTCCACAAACTGTAGATTCACCTTTGCCTCATTGGAAATACCGCCGTGGGTCAGGGCCTCATTCAGACTTTTGTAACTCTCAGTCAGATCCACGTATTTTCCCACAATGGCAATATTAACAGTCTCCCTGGGGTTACGCAGCCGTTCAACCATTTCACGCCACTCGTCCAGACGAGGTGCCCTGGCCCAAATATTGAGTTTTTTAAGGATCTTATCCCCAAGCCCCTCTTTATTGTAAACCAGAGGGACATCATAGATACAGTCCACATCCTTTGCTGTAAACACGGCGTCGGTATCCACATTACAAAACAGAGCGATCTTATTTTTAATATCCTGAGACAGGTAGCTTTCGGTCCGGCACAGGAGGATATCCGGCTGGATACCGATACTTCTTAACTCTTTAACACTGTGCTGGGTGGGTTTTGTTTTAACCTCACAGGCAGTTTTAATATAGGGAACCAGGGTCAAATGGATATAAATCACATTGGATGAACCGGCATCAGCCTTAAACTGGCGAATGGCTTCAAGAAAAGGAAGTGATTCAATATCACCAATAGTGCCGCCGATTTCCACAATAACCACATCCGTGGCATTGGAAACCAGCATGATGGACTTCTTGATCTCGTCCGTAATATGGGGAATCACCTGAACCGTACCGCCCAGATACTCTCCTTTACGTTCTTTTGTGATCACCTGATCATAGATCTTGCCTGTGGTGAAATTGTTATTTTTCCCCAGCTTGGCATTGGTAAAGCGCTCATAGTGCCCCAGGTCAAGATCGGTTTCAGCGCCGTCGTCCGTAACAAAGACCTCTCCGTGCTGAAAGGGATTCATAGTACCGGGGTCAACATTAATGTACGGGTCCAGCTTCTGAATGGTCACGGAAAGCCCACGGCTCTCCAAAAGCATACCTATGGCTGCAGACGCCAATCCTTTTCCCAAAGATGATAATACCCCACCTGTCACAAAAATGTATTTGGTATTTTCAGCCATCAATCCCCCACTTCTTTTTTATTGGTCATATAATTTACTAAAATCTTCAATATCGCCGTCCAGATTTTCAATCCGGCTATCGTTTCCATGATCTGACGCCCCACCCTGAACAGGATACTGACTCAGGATTTTATCCACGTCAAACAGTGCCGGAGAAAATCCGGACACAAGCTCAAAACGGTTCACGATGATATCCACAAACAGGTCACCGTCAACCAGAATACGAGTCTCCATTGGATACCAGGTTCTGGAAACGCGCTGCCAGTTGCTATACCGGATATCCACGGTTCTGCCTTTTTTCCGAATCAAATATCTCACCGGGAAAAAACTTTCCTTATCGATCCAAAGTCCTGGCATCTGGACCTGATCAACAGGCGGCTGCCCGATAAAATAACAGACCTGCCCATCCAGACGCTGGAATGTCACCTTCTCGATATTCACCCCTGCCAGCGTCAATGCCTGGGCCATGATTTCATAATCCCTGTACAGCAAAGGATCTGTATAAAAATCCACGGCAGATTTTTCCATTGCCGAGACCATTCCACCATCCACTTTCACAAACCCTGATTCCGACAGGGCATAAAAAAGCAAGCCCGAATCAGTCATGATATCGGATCTCAGGCTGTTTGGGAATGAATAGGTCAGGGTTTCCCCTACGGGTTGAGCCACTGGCCGAACCGCTGATTGAGTAGCACTTATGATTCCGGATGTACCAAAATTTTCCGTTTGAGACTGATCCTGCGAGAGGTCGATTTCCTCGCCATTTGGATCCGGGGCTCCCGGGACAGGCCCCGGGACAAGCCCAGTGATATGCCGGGTCTGATGAACCACCATCCCGACCGGAGTCTTGATCTTGCTGACCATCAAATACAAAAGATGAGGCGTTTGCGGGACAAATGCCTCACCCCTGGAACCTGCCGTCAGGAGAACAATAAATACCAGAAAAGAAATTAAAACGTTCTTTTGCATGAAACCTTTTGGTTTAAATAAACAGATCTTCAGGGAACAGGGCAGAATCGCCCAACTGCTCCTCGATACGGATCAATTGATTGTATTTGGCCACCCGGTCACTTCTTGACATGGAGCCGGTTTTGATCTGCCCTGCGTTAACACCCACAGCCAGATCGGCAATAAATGTATCTTCAGTCTCACCGGATCTATGGGACACAACAGTTGTAAATCCGGATTCTTTGGCCATCTGGATGGTATCCAGAGTTTCGGTCAGTGTACCAATCTGATTCAGTTTGATCAAAATGGAGTTCCCCACCCCTCTGGCAATCCCCTCCTTAAAAATATCCGGATTGGTGACAAAGATATCATCCCCTACTATCTGGACTCGATTGCCCAAGCGCTGGGTCATGAGTTCCCAATTATCCCAGTCGCCCTCGGCAAGGCCATCTTCAATAGAGTACAGCGGATACTTATCCACTAAGCCTTCGTAATAATCAATCATCTCCTCGGCAGACAACTCCCTTCCTTCGGACTGGAATATGTACTTGCCGTCCTTGAAAAATTCAGATGCGGCTGAATCCAGAGCAATGCCGATATCCTTCCCCGGCCTGTACCCTGCCGCTTCAATGGCCTTGATGATATATTCAATGGCCTCTTCATTGGACTTCAGGTTCGGGGCAAATCCGCCCTCATCACCGACGGAAGTACTCAAACCTTCGCCTTTGAGGATTTTTTTCAGATTGTGAAAAGTTTCAGCTCCCATGCGAATGGCTTCAAGAATCCCGGGTGCTCCAAACGGAAGAATCATGAATTCCTGGATATCAAGATTATTGGCAGCATGCTCCCCGCCGTTAATAATATTCATCATGGGTACAGGCATAACCCTTGCGTTAATACCGCCGAGGTGCTGGTAAAGCGGAATATCACAGGCATTGGCCGCAGCCCTTGCCGCAGCCATGGAGACCCCTAAGATGGCATTGGCACCCAACCGGGATTTATTTTCAGTTCCGTCTATGTCCAGCATGGTCCGATCTAAACCTGCCTGGTCCATGGCATCATACCCGATAAGCTCAGGCGCAATCACCTCATTGACATTGGCGACTGCATTAAGAACCCCTTTTCCCAAAAACCTATTTTCGGCATTATCCCGAAGTTCCAATGCTTCACGGGTTCCTGTGGATGCACCGGAGGGCACGGCTGCCCTGCCCTGGGCTCCGCAGGCCAGAGTAACATCTACCTCTACCGTGGGATTTCCTCTGGAATCAATAATTTCCCTTGCCCTGACGTCAATCAGTTCTGTCATGCTTCCCCCCTCACCTTTATATAGTCGTCTTTATCTATTGCGTTCTGAATTTTCAGTGTTTTCCAAATCCATACATTAATAGCAATTTGCGTTCCCACATTCAAGCACTAATGCTAAATTTATTTGATAAGATTCACACTTTTTACACAGAGATTTTTTTCATTCCCCTGCAGAGTATTTTTCATTCTCCCACAGAGTATTTTCCATTCTCTACGTGTTAAACTTGACAAAAAAAAGTGACTCTTATATGTAGAAAAGTTGTTCCGAATTTACATAGATACAAACACCTAAAGGAGTTAAGATGAACATTCTTTTTTTCGGCCCCAACGGAAGTGGTAAAGGAACCCAGGGAACCATCCTGAAAGACAAATATAAAATTGCTCACGTTGAATCCGGCGTCATTTTCCGTGACAACATCAAAGGCGGAACCGAGCTGGGTAAAAAAGCCAAAGAATATATTGACAAGGGTGACCTTGTACCTGATGAAATTACCATCCCAATGATGATCGACCGCATTGAACAGGACGACTGCAAAGACGGGTGGCTGCTGGATGGCTTCCCCAGAAACAAGGTTCAATCTGAGAAACTCCATGCTGCCCTTGAAGAAAAAGGCATCAAGCTGAGCTATGTCATTGAAATGCTGCTGGACCGCCAGATTGCCAAAGACAGAATCATGGGCCGCCGTCTTTGTGAAAAGAACAACAACCATCCCAACAATATTTTCATCGACGCCATCAAACCGGACGGAGACAAATGCCGTGTATGCGGTGGTGCCCTTTCCGCCCGTGACGATGATCAGGATGAAGGCGCCATCGACAAACGCCACTCCATCTACTACGATACAGATACCGGCACCCTGGCATCTTCCTACTACTTCAGAGACCTAAAAGATGCTCCTTTTAAATATTTCACCCTGAATGGCGAACAACCTCTTCCGGATGTAACAGCGGAACTGATTTCCAACCTGTAGTCCATTTCGCCCACTAGTTCAGGGCAGATATTATAAAGAAAAAGCTATCCGGTTAGTGACCGGATAGCTTTTTTTGCTTGCTTTTCCCTCTCCGGTTTGGTAAAAAGCCCGGTTATAAATATTTAATATTTAAATCCACAATGAAAGGGGCGATGCTGCTTGAAAGAAATTACGGTCACAGTTATTGATAATGACGTTGAAAAGGCCTTAAGAATTCTGAAGAAAAAAATTCAGAACGACGGATTATTCAAACGTTTGAAGGTTAAAAAGCACTATGAAAAACCGTGTCAGTACAGAAGACGTAAAATGAGAGAAGCAATGAGAAGACAACGAATTGCTGCCTCCAGAACTCGCAGACGACGTAGCTAAAGCACTAAAAATCGCCCGGCATGTCAGATATAGTATCTGATATGCCGGGTTTTTTTATGGA
>PIVQ01000803.1 GCA_003354055.1 Desulfobacteraceae bacterium
CCGGGACGTAAAGTCCTGGGCATAGGCAAAGACCACGCGGCCGTCTACCCGGCCATATCCTGTGACAACACCGTCAGCCGGAATCTCTTTAGTTTCCATTCCAAAATTGGTGCACCGGTGGGTAACAAACATATCCACTTCTCTAAAACTTGCATCGTCAAAGAGAAGGTCAAGGCGTTCTCTGGCATTGAGTTTACCCTTCTCGCGCCGTTTGGCCAGGGCTTTTTCACCGCCCATACCTTTAATTTTTTTTACTCTTAACTTCAATTCCTGGATCTTGTCCGATGTGACTCCCATAATACAATCCCTTCCTTATATATTTACAGATCTTTCATATTTAAAATCACCTTATTCGGTATCACTCCATACTGAACCGCCATGCACAAAACCAGTCATCCGGATGGGGATCAGGCGGGCACCCGATACATTCGGTCTTGATCCGGGGGTCTATGGCAGTTGCAAAATAAGTATATTCCACCAACCCGGCTGACTTGCATGGATAATCGTCCAGAGTTTTCCGCTGCCTTGCCTGCTGAACCCGGCATTCACTCATCTGGAATACAAAACTGTTTGCCCCTTCGTCAACCATTGCCTGGCGGTTTATGAAGGCGTACATCCTGAAATTCAAGGCTTTTTTCAAGCCTTCAAGCCCGGAGTTGTCTCCCAGGCCAAGTGTCTTTTTAATGGCATGGGCCTCATAGGGTGAAAATTTCCCCCAGCAGGAGTCATTGCACCGCTTGGCATCATTCATCCCATGCTCAAACTCAACCGCCTGGAACCAGACCCCGTCATTGGCCAGCCAGGACTTTGCCACAGCCCCTATGAGCCGATCCATGGTTTCAGGGTCCATATCAGCCAATGCTTTAGGCATTCCGTCTTCAAGCTCAAATCCCAATACGGAGGACAGATGCTTCATTGCAATACCCAGACTGTTTTTTGTAGCCTTATCCATGGCGACAAGGGCTTTTTCCATACCCATTTGATGACGGACTTCCCCGAACCAGAGGCCGTAATGAACAATAATACGGGTCAGCATATCAACCGTAAGAGCGGCTTTCCCCTTTGGATCAAGGTCTTGAACACATGTTGGAACATCTTCCATAATGCTGTTTCGCTGCCTCCTTTTATCCTAAATATATTGTTCCCTTACCCTGCCGGGTAATTTTCCACCCTAATCAATCCTTATATACCTTGTCAAGCACCTTGTGAATATCTCTTATTTTACCTGTTCCAAATCCCGGAACACCACCGGGCAGTGGGTATTGGTGTTGATTGAGAAAAACATAATTCGCAATATATACATTTTGTTTTAGAGGAGTTAAATTGCGATTTGACAGACAAATCCGCAAAGTGCTTACCTGTACCGACAGAAGGCCGTTACCGGATTTCAACCGCCCGGCCAGCAGTATTATTACATAGAGTGAATACCAGGCGACCACCACAATCATGGCAAGTGGCCTGACCATCTCAATCCCGTACAGATTTCGCCTCATTTAACCTCCTCAGATATTGATCAGAACCAGTCTAAAGAGAAGATATCAATTATAACAAGAGAAATGTTTCAAAAAATCAGCTCAACGGAACCAATCATCCTGAATCCGGCTGACCTTTCTGTGTAACCATCTGTTATTTAATGAATTGCAAATTTCTGGACCGACTTCATCCAAAAACCACTATGGAACCAAATTAGCATTTTGGGGAACATTTTTTTTGCTTGGGACGAAATTCCCGCAACACCGGCAACCGGCAAAGCTTTTTTTGCCCCTTGCCCCTCATTTTATATAGCTGAATAAAAACCGATCATTGAGATCCCGGGTTTACCGACAGAAAAAAGACATCATCAATATAAGGGATCAGATGATAGTTTTGACTGGTATAAAGAAGAGTTTTCCTTGACTCTACTGCCCATTTATAATCGCCTGTTTGATTATTGGTGCGACCGAATTTGGGGTGATACTGTGGTCTTCACAATATTTTGACTGGAGCCATTCTGAGAGCTTCTTTTGCCCTTTGCTTGCATTACACCCACAGCAGCAAAGAGCAATATTTTTTCTCGTTATGATTTTTGCATCATTAATTATGTGCTCCCAACTGGCGGCTGATTTCTTTGAAATCTTCGCGGGCGTGAACTCAACACCGCAATAAACACACGCTTTATCTCTTTCCCTGACTTCTGTTTCTAACCAAGCTGGTATGTTCCAGTTATTTGCCATATTTAAGCCTCCTTTTATTCAAAGGTTTATATTATTTTGATCACAGTGCTTTGCTATCCATTTTCGTAATAAAATTCATTTTCTACTCTATGTAAAAAGGCTGTAAACTCCTGATAAGTGAAAGAAACTTCTTGGCGATCATTCTTAAATACATAACCATTTTTATCAATTGTAAAGCCATGATGGGCTATTGCATCACGAATAATTTTTATTTTTGCTACATCACCTGATAGCTTTTTCTTTTGATTTTTATATTCTTCTTTAATTAGGATTAAAGGAATTAGCCGATAGATGCCAAAATTCTGATTTAAGAGGTTATGCATCGTACCAAACTTCTCTTGAAACTGACTTCTTAATTGTCCCAAAGTTAATTCGTCTTTTCCATTGTCAAAAGTATGAAGAAGAAATTCTACGTACTTTAAATGTGCATTAATGCTAAGAATATCTTTCATCGCATCCCCTATTATTTTTATGGATTAAAATGAGACTAAAAACTATATTTAAACTTATTATCGATATAGACTGTTCTTGTAAAGGCTCACGCCAAGAATCCACTTTATACCAGTTTAGTATACATAAGATGACAGCGAGCCAGCCCCCCTCCTGCCGATGTTCAAAAATCAAGATTCACAAAAAAATAAATTGATTAGTTTTAAACGATAGCAAACCCTGAGGACCATGCAGCCGGTGGCGTGGAGGCCCGGAGCGGCGTGTAATTTTTCTGGGCGTCATGGACTGGCAGAATGGAAAATTTGCGTAACCCCACCGATTAGGACGGTCGGCTGGGTATTAGCGGAGGGTCCCGCGGCTCCGGCTGCCGGGTTTATGCCTATGCCCTTGCATGCAAATCACCTGCTGGGATATACAGAATCGCTGAAAAATTCAAATTTCCCCTTATTATCAGAGAGATCATCAAAACGATCACAATAATGAATCAAATCCGGAGCCTATCCCTTTATACTGGACAATTTTTCCAAATTTTATTAAAGATAAGTACAAATTAATTAATTTTTAATCAAAAACGT
>PIVQ01000804.1 GCA_003354055.1 Desulfobacteraceae bacterium
ATCTTAACCCGCAATCTTAGGTCATAGGCCAGGGCCTTGATCTGAGTTTCAAGAATATCGTCCAGCTCTTCCAGGATCAGGATCTGATCATGTCCGGATAAAAAAGCCACCACTGCATCAGCATCCAAAGGGTTGGTGGCCCCCAATTTTAAAATGGACGGCCTCTTTTCAGCCTGCTCCAGAACATCCATCACCGACAGATAGGTCAGTCCCGAGGTAATGATACCAAGCCCCCCCTCACCCTCGGCCACAATACTCAAGTCCATTTTCCGAAGATCTTTTTTAATCCTTTGAAATTTAGCCATTGTGTGTTGCTTCATCTCAATGGCCGGGGCGGTCAAAGGAATGGACGGCCCGTTTTCCGGGCTGAAACCGGTCTTATAATCAATCGAAGGCGTATATTGGTCAGCCGCGATCTTCTGTGTGGTATGACAGACACGGGTGGTCATGCGAAAGACCACAAAGGTTTCATGAACGGCGGCCAGGGTTGCGGCATGTTTGTAATATTGATACGCCTCCCGGGGGGATGCAGGTTCGAAAACAGCCACCCTGGCCATGCGGTAAATATTCCGGTTGTCCTGCTCATTCTGTGAGGAATCGCCCCCGGGATCATCTCCCAGAATGACCACCATACCCCCTGGAATGTTCAGCAATCCCAACTGCACAAAGGTATCCAGGGCCATATTCAATCCCGCGCTTCTATAAAAGGCACAGGAAAGATTTCCATTCAAAGCCGCACCCAAAGCCACCTTAGTGGCCACCTTCTCATTGATTGAAAACTCAAAAGAAAAAGGGCATTCATCTTTGGGAAAGGCCTCGATGACAGTGGCGATTTCAGGGGTGGGAGCCCCGGGATAAGAGGCCACCACACGGGTGCCGGATTCCACCATGGCACGGACAAGAGCATGGCTGCCCATCAGTCTTTCCTCAAACGCTGTCTCTTGAATCAGAGTCTGATCCAGGTGTTTCATGGACACCTCTTTTGAATAATATGGATCTTAGGAATCGTTACAAAATAACTTGATCTAAATACCCTGAAGGGCAGAACCTTGTTTCCAACCCCCCTTAAAAGACTGGGTATTTTGAAAACAAAAGATCAAGTAATTTTGGAGCCGATCCTTAAGTTGTTTTGCCTACTTTGAACGGATTTTCACGGATCCTGCCGGCTTTTAATCATTTTCCGCCATCAGTTCATCCATAACGGCATACAACTCCTTGGGAAGAAAGGGTTTTCCGAGAAACCTGTATTTTGAATCTTTTAGTTGGTCATCCATACTCTGCTCAGGAACAAGTCCTGAGATAAGAATCACAGGCAGGACTCTAAACCGCGGAGGACCGTTTCTCAAAATCTGCATTACATCTCTGCCGTCGCTGGCCGGCATGCTGATATCGGAAATCAGCAGGGCAGCATCCGGGTTTTTCCGAAGCGCATCCAATGCATCATCACCATTGGAAAAATCAAGGCAATTATCCCCCCGGTCCTCAATAATAATCTTAATAAACGAACGCACATCCCTGTCATCGTCTGCCAGTACAATCAATGCCATAGACACGTCCTTATCTGCTAATAGGATTGTCGATTGTCTTAGTTAATGCTTGAACGAAAACTCACCCATCTGCCTCGTTGCTGCAAAAGTCTGAAATCCTCATGTACAAGAGTACACTCCGGTTTCAGACTTTCTTGCGCCTTGCATATGGGCAAGTTTTCATCCAAGCACGATTTTTCGGTTAGCCACTAGTTACTTCTCGAAAAGTAGTTTCTTATTATTATTCAGATCATGGGGGTCTGTCAAGTCAGGTTGTCACCATTGCAAACCCGGCCAGGGGATGGTAGATTGAACCTTAATTGATCTCTTTTTCAAAAGGACTTACAGTGGAAACCGAATTACCCTTTGGAGAGCTTGTTCCCCAACCCGTTACCCGGTACAGGGCTGGTGAATTGACCCCGGAAGAAAGCGTTGTGGCCGTGGAAATCCCTTTAACCTTTGTGGTAAACGGGCACGAGGTGGGCACCCTCCTGTGTACCCCTTCACATCTGAAAGCGTACACATACGGATTTTTGTTCACCTCGGGCATGATAAAATCTGCCGGGGACATCATAGACTGGGACATTGATGAGAAAAAATGGCGGGTGGATGTACGGGTGAAGGATTTTCTTGATCCGGAACTTTTAGGCCAGCGGGTTTATACTTCAGGCTGCGGCAAAGGGGTGATGTACACCTCTATGATGGAACTTTCATCCCGCCATCCCATCCAGGACAATGCCAGGATCAGCGGACAGGCCATTATAGATGCCATGGGATGGCTGGCTAAATGCTCGGACCTCCATAAAAAGACCGGAGGCGTTCATTCGGCTGCCGTGAGCATCAACAATAGGATGCCTGAATTCCACATTGACGATATCGGCCGGCACAATGCCGTGGACAAAGTCATCGGCACCCTGATGATAAACGGAACCGCAACAGACAACATGGTACTTCTGGGCACCGGCAGAATTTCCTCGGAGATCCTGCACAAGGCAAGACGGCTGGCCATTCCCATTCTGGCCTCAAGGGGGGCGCCCACCCATCAGAGTGTGCTCCTGGCCAAAGAGATGGGCATGACCATTGTCGGGTTTGTCAGGCCGACCAATTTTGCCGTTTTTACCCATCCGGAACGTATAACAGCACCCTGATCATCCACGTATCAGGAAAATTTATTAAACCGGCCGCCAAGACGGTCCGAAAAGGGGAGGAAAAATGGAATCTCAGGATATATTTACCCAGGCTCTAAGCTATGAAAAAAAAATCAGGGATCTTTACCAGTCTGCCGTCACCACCATTGATGATGACCGGGGAAAGGCCATTTTCCAGGCCCTGGCTGATGATGAGCAGTCCCATGTGGATTTTCTTGAATATGCCCTAGATCTTCTGGCATCTGAAGGGGAAATCGATATCAACCGCCTGGTCACGGGTATTCCCCAACCGGTTGAAGCGGATATAAAGGCCATGACAACCAAAATCCCCGAACAGATGCTGGGGGATACCAAGCGGGTCCTGAATGCAGCCCTGTCCATGGAAGTTGAAACCAGCCAATTCTACGAAAACGCCTGCAAGCAGACCACCGGTAAAATCTCAGATATCCTTAAAAAATTCTATGACATTGAACAACGCCATGTGGATGTGGTTCAGATCGAACTGGATCATGCCGTCGGCAACGGCCATTGGTTCAATTTCATGGAAATCGATATGGA
>PIVQ01001641.1 GCA_003354055.1 Desulfobacteraceae bacterium
GATGAAGATATTGAATTATTAGGTTTTTCAGCAGATAAATCAAGACCAGAATGGATGATATGTCAAGTTTTACCTATTGCTCCTCCTTGTAGTAGACCTTCTGTTAAACATTCAACTAATTTAAGAAGTGAGGATGATTTAGTTTATAAATACTTAGATATTTTAAAAGCAAATAATAATTTAACAATTCAAATCAGAAAAGATGCTACCAGTAAATACATTCCTGATTATATTAAATCTTTACAATGGAATGTTACTACATTAATTGATAATGATATCAATAATGTTCCACAAGCACAACAACGAAGTGGAAGAGCATTAAAATCATTGAAAGAAAGAATTAAAGGTAAAGAAGGTAGAATTAGAAGTAACTTAATGGGTAAAAGAACTGACTTTTCAGCTCGTTCTGTTGTATCACCAGACCCAAGTTTAAAAATTGACCAATTAGGAGTACCATTTGAAATATGTATTAAAATTACATTTCCAGAAACAGCAAATTATTATAACTATAAAAAATTAGAAAAATTAATTCAAAATGGTCCAGATAATTATCCTGGTGCTAATTTCATTATTAAGAAAAATAAAAAAACAGGAGATGAAATAAGATTAGATTTACGTTTTGTTAAAAATCAAGTTGAATTAATGTATGGTGATGTTGTAGAAAGACATTTATTAAAAGATGATTATGTATTATTTAACAGACAACCTTCATTACATAAAATGAGTATGATGGGTCATAAAGTATTTCCTATCTCAGGTAAATCTTTCAGAATTAATCCTAC
>PIVQ01001642.1 GCA_003354055.1 Desulfobacteraceae bacterium
GGCTTGATCATCTCTCGCCAGTTTACATATGCAAGGTTTTCAGATGACATTTAAATCTCCTGAATAAGTATTGGGATAAACCATATATAATGATGTACCTATTTAGAGTAAAGCTCGACAATCAATTGCTCCTGGATGGGCAATGTAATATCTTCCCTTGCAGGTGCACCCTTTACTTCGCCTTTGAAATTCTCTTTTGTAATTTCAAGCCACTGGGGAACGCCGCGTCTTACAATAGCTTCCAAAGAATCGGCTATTGCCTGAATCTTTTTGCTCTTTTCACGAAGTTCGATTACGTCGCCTTTTTTCACCTGGTAAGAGGGAATATTTACCTTTTTACCGTTTACAGTGAAATGGTTGTGGCGGACAAAGTGTCTGCCCTGGTTTCTGGAATTTACAAAACCAAGACGGAAGACGGTATTGTCCAGACGGGTTTCCAGCAGGCTCAACAGATTGGTACCGGTGATGCCTTTTTGACGGTCGGCCTTTTTAAAGGCGATTCTGAACTGTTTTTCAGAAATCCCGTAAATCCGGCGTACTTTCTGTTTTTCACGAAGCTGCATTCCGTAATCAGACTGTTTGCTTCTTTTCTGGCCATGCTCTCCCGGAGGAAAGCCTCTTCTATCATAACTGCATTTGTCTGAAAAACACCGATCGCCCTTCAGAAAAAGCTTCATATTTTCGCGTCTGCACTGACGGCAGACAGATCCTCTATATCTTGCCAACGTTTCCTCCTTTATCGATCCGGATAAAGTTTACACAAATCTTAAGTTTGTTATCCT
>PIVQ01000805.1 GCA_003354055.1 Desulfobacteraceae bacterium
GCCGTTTCGATACTTTTCCAGATGACATCATCCTGGCTGAGCTCAGGCTCAGTCAGCAACTGAAGCCCCATCCCGTCAATTAAACCTGTGATAATAGCGGCAAGGGCCGAAACAGGAAGTTCAGGTTCAATAATCCCATCCGTTTTCGCCTGTTCCAGACAAATTTCCAATGCCTTTCTAAAACGGCCGTATAAGCTTTCAAGTTCAGCATTAACAATTTTTGATTGTCTTGCCACAGCAAACCCTTCAAAAAAGAGATGAAAAAAGTCAGGGTCATTTTCCATTACTCCCTGCAAAAGTGCTCTGATCCCTTTGGCATACCCCGCAGGACTGCTGTTTTGTTCAAAGATGGTATTGACCATGGTGATGCTGATTTCCATGTTCTCTTTAATGACGGTTGCCAGCATCTCTTCTTTGTTTTTAAAATAATAATGGAGCAGCCCTCTTGAGACTCCGGCCTCTTTGGCGACAAGGGTGATGGTGGTCCCCATGTAACCGTTCTTTGCCAGAAGGGTTCTGACCGCTTCAAGGATTTTTTGGGTTTTTAAGTCTTCAGGGCTCATTGCTGATTTCCGTATATAAAAAATAAATTGGCCATCAATTACACCGCATCCGATTCTGGTTGGACGGCCATCCAAAAACTAACAGAGTAAAAACCATTCGTCAAATAATAAATCTGTTTTAATCAATATTGGTGAAATCTTGTTGAATCTCTCTGAATCATTTATACTGCTCAATATAGAATCCTCACCCCACAACGGGAGGTTAATGAAATGCTGGATAAAATTTTTAGAAGAATTCAAAACCTCACCCACGAACAGCAAAAGCAAGTTCTGGATTTCCTTGACTCTATTCCAAAAGATGGTTTACGAGGATATTCACGTCTGTCGGCAAAACTTGAAATCGATGCTGTGGTAGGCAACGAGAAGCTTGTCCAGTCTGATACCCGGGACATAAGTGCCAGTGGGGTCTATATCAGGACAGACATGAAATCCGGAATCGGCAAGAGCGCCCGGATTGTTTTTTCAATTCCAGGTCATGATATTCCGTTAAAACTGCATGGCAAAATTACGAGAATCGAAAAAGACGGAATCGCTATCAGATTTGACGAGGTGAACCCGATTTTTAAAGAGGCCCTTGATGATGCCATATGGAAAGACGCCGATCAATAGGGGAATGTGAGAGGCCGTTTTTATCAAATGGACAGGCTGAATCAAGTGTTGCTTATCTCCGAACTATACTCTTTTGTCTGCCTGACGATACTCAAAGCTTTTTTGTTTAACTGTCAGTACCGGAATCATAGAATACCGGACCACTTTTTCTGCGACACTTCCCATAAAAATGTGCTTAAAACCGGTATAGCCATGGGTCCCCATAACAATCATATCAATTGAATTTTCTTTTGAATACCGTATAATTTCATCAAATGGATCACCAATCAAACTTGCGAATTCAGGGTTAATGCCATCGTCCGCATAACATTCCCAGAATGTCTCAAGTTCCCTGATCTGAACAGGTTTTACTTCAAGCGTATAATCCCTGATTAATATACCCTTTTCAATGGTTTCAAATGGAGAGGTGAAGACCTTTAGCACAATCAAATCAGCCTTAAAGCTTTTTGAAATCTGTGTTGCATAGATTAAAGCATCTGATGATGGTTCAGAACAATCAGTAGGGGCAAGTATTTTGTTTATTCTAACCATGACAAGCTCCTTTTAATTATCATATTGTTACTATTTAGGAATCGTTACAAAATAACTTGATCTAAATACCCCGAAGGGCAGAAACTTGTTTCCAAAACCCCTTAAAAGACTGGGTATTTTGAAAGCAAAAGATCAAGTAATTTTGGAGCCGATCCTTAGAACCTGAGAAAACTTCTCGCTTAGAATCTTTAACTATTTGATTTAAAAAAATGCAGCTAAGGCGTGACATCAAATTAAAATCGTCCAAGCAAAAGAGACTATCCCAAACGGATAGCTGTCTTTGGAAATGTCACGCCAATTACCTGGACGTTTTATTTTTGATACGCGGCCTATGGTTAGAATATAATAATCCATCTTATATATCTACGAAAAATCGTATTTTAGGATCGGGAACATAATAAATTGAGCATGTTTAATTCAGCACCTAAGACCTGCGGAAGCAACATTGCCTCCCCCCTATTCAGCCAAATCCATCCAAATCCCATCTGTCAGAGGTGCAAGATCCATGGGAATCAGTCTGAAAACCGCAAACGGGGTGCCGGCGGCAGCCCAGATCTCCTCATATCGTTTTAAATCCTGATCCAGAATGGTTTTCAGGGGTTTCTCATGCCCTGCCGGGGGAATTCCGCCGATGGCAAATCCGGTCTGATCCCGGACATAATCGGCATCTGCCCGGCTCAGTTTGCAGCCGATCCGTTTTTCAATTTTTTTCACATTCACCCGGTTTGTGCCTGATGCAATGACCAGAACGGGTTCATTGGTTGTCGCATCCCTGAACACCAGGGATTTGGCAATCTGGGCAACCTTGCACCCGATGCTGTCTGCAGCCTCCTGTGCTGTTCTTGTAGAACTTGCAAGTTCCCTGATCTCAAATTCGAATCCCTTGTCTTTAAAGTAGGTCTGCACACGTTCTGCGCTTGTTCTCATGTAGAACTCTCCTATAGATGATTCAGTACCTGGTCCAATGCCTGAAGAAATCCTTCACAATCTGCAATACCCATGGTCAGGGCAGGATCTATCCTCAATACGCTCAGTCCGGGTCGCTGGGCCAGGATATATCCTTTTGCCAACAGGGCCTGCCTTACCTGCCGGGCCATGTTCTCATCTCCTTCCAGCTCAAGGGCGACCATCAGACCACGGCCCCGGATTTCCCTGATAAGGCCGGAGGTTTCCCGGATGCGGTTCAACCCTGTCATCAGGCAATCGGACAACCTGGCGGCATGTTCAATAAGCCCCTTGGACCGAATTTCTTCTATCACGGTTCTGGCAATGGCCGCCCCAAGGGGATCATTCTGGTGGGACTGGGCATAGGCAATGGTATCACCGGGCAACAGTTGACACACCCTGTCCGATACAACGGCGGCACTCACCGGATAACCGTTGCCGAGGCCTTTTCCCATGGCCACGATATCAGGCATTACCCCGTAATGTTCATACCCGAACCATTTCCCGGTCCGTCCCATACCCGTGGTAACCTCATTGACCAGAACAATTCCCTTTTTCTCCTGAATCTCGCTGACAATGGC
>PIVQ01001643.1 GCA_003354055.1 Desulfobacteraceae bacterium
GTTCCTTTCGTATCCACCTTGCCATTACCAAATTGTAAGAACCTGAACTCCCTACATTTTGCGAGTTCATGAGCCTCTTGTGGCGGTTGACTTTTTAGTGAACAGGTAATTAAGGTAGTACACCTACTAAGGATTTTTCAAAGTGTTTTGTTCAGAAAAAAAATTCTAACTCAACGAAAAATAATGGAAATAACCCCAAAATTGGACAGATTGCTCCTTGGAGCCTGGGGAATCAAAAAAGATTTTTTGCAAAATTTGGGCAGCATGACGGCATGGAATTTGGTACCAAATTCCAAAAACTCTTTTACCTAAATCAACCAAAAGTAAGCAAGCGTAACACAAAATCTGTTGAACTCATTTTCATGAAAATTTTACCAGATACGTACTTTGGTTAGAAACTTGACAGGAAAAAGTTTTGTGAAATATAAATTCATATATTTTGTAAAATATTGTGCTCTCTGAAAATATACCCAATACAGCAGTATTTTTGACTTCGCTCCAATTTTCACAAAATCTATGAATTTTTTTTCTCTTGCTACTCCGGTGGAAGAAAGCCCCACCCAACTGCTTCAAATGTGTGAAGTTTGGTGAAAATCCGTTCGGTGAATTTTGCAATCCAGGTACGTACTTTTGTAGTGTTTGTGAAAAAGTGTTTTTTGAATTTGGTACCAAATTCCATGCCGTCATGCTGCACAAATTTTGCAAAAAATCTTTTTTGATTCCCCAGGCTCCAAGGAGCAATCTGTCCAATTTTGGGGTTACTTCCATTATTTTTCGTTGAG
>PIVQ01001644.1 GCA_003354055.1 Desulfobacteraceae bacterium
TGCTGGTCTATTAGAATTCAAAAATAAATTACGATTGGTATAGAATTGACCATCTGTAATAGAGATAACATTTGTAGCTATATATTCAGTAATATCAGCATTAATAGTTTCTATAATTGTCCATTTTATATCACCATATTCTTACTTTATCGTTAGACGCTCTCTTTTTAATTGACTAAAATTGTTTTCTTCAACAACTACCCTATTACTAATTAGGTTCGTATTTAATTGGTATTATACCATTATTGGAACAGCTTATTATTTGATGAACACCATATTAACTGATTGAGTAATTAAAGGATTTGTAGGTTTTCATGGATTAATAGTTAAATATTTTAATAAAACAATTGAATCAAATAACATAGAGTTGGTCAAATTCACAGATTACATATTAGCTGATTTAGTAAAAGTTAATGATAATCCACCATATTCGTACTTTTTGTATAACCAACACCATATTCTTAGTTGTCATAGCATTATTTTTATAACTTACCATAGGATTAATGGCATTTTAGCAACTACTTATCATATTATTATTTATAGCTAGATATTCTGTCTTCTCTGATTGAATGGATAAGAAGATTTCATTAATCGAATATACTTTATCTTTATTATTACTCAAAAACTACATATTCTTTTGATTTAACATTAATTTAATAATAATAACATAAAGGAAATTCAATTTGAGTTAATATAGTTAGTAAATAATAGTGTTTTGATAATTAACCAATTGTATTTAATAATAATATCCTTTTTTACCATCTTTATCTTTGAGTAACCA
>PIVQ01001645.1 GCA_003354055.1 Desulfobacteraceae bacterium
ATCGCCATCGGCTATTTCAACTAATCTATTTTTTAGCATATTCACAGGCAAAGCGATTGCTCTGCTAATCATATATGATAAAACGATACCCACAATAACGGAGAATATAAATATATAAAGAATAAGGTGAATACCTTGCTTTTCATCATTTTCAGCTTGCAAAGCTGAGTTTAAAGTAAACTGCTGGATCTGAGAGAGTAAAGCTATAAGTTTTTCCTCAAATTTATCTTCTGCGACTTCTATTAACTTTATTTTATCATCCAAGCTGCCAACGGATTGCGTTTTAGTGGACTTTATAACGTCATTAATATTCATCGAAATATTTTGGTATTCTTTATTTAAAAGCCTCAAGTCATCCGCTAACGTAGTAAAACTAGCTTTTGCCTCTTCACTGTGTAAATAATCAATAGAATCAGTGACAAATTTTTCTGACTTATTAAATTCATTTTGAATTTTTTGTGTTAGTGACGTGAGTTTATTCTCAATTTTTTCATTGGCTTTACCTGGTTCTATACTTGCTTGTAATAAAGCTCGCTGAAAAAATATCGTTTGTTCCAATTTGTGTTCAGACATTATAGTAAGCATGTTGCTGAGCGGAATATCTCTCTCGGCTATATCAACTAGCTCTATACCAATTTTGTTCATTTGTGTTAAAGATACAATCCCAATTACCATCATTAATAATATTTGGGATATTCCTAGTAGGTATATTTTACGTGTAATAGATAACTTGTTTAACATTTTAGACCCCTTCATATTTTAGGTTTAAACCTAACTTTAC
>PIVQ01000806.1 GCA_003354055.1 Desulfobacteraceae bacterium
TCCAGAACGGACTGGGCCATTTCAGGGTCACTTTCGGCCAGACTGTTGCTCAATTCCAGAAAGTCAGTCAGTTTGGTGCATTTACTCATGGCAGCCTCACCGATTTCCTTGGCCAGGTCTGCAAGTCCCAACTCACCGGCTGCAGCACCCAGTCCCAGGAAATCCGCAGGTGCGGAACAGAACATCTTTCCGTTTTCCAGGAAGGTCTGGACCACTTCATCATCACCGATTATTTCCTTGGCTGCTTTGGCATAGACCACGGCATCCGCATAGGTCTCTGCCCATTCTGCCCCTTCTTCCAGAAGCTCAGCTGCCCATTCCTTGTCATCAAGGTCTGCTACGATTTCTTTTGCTACACCAATATACTCCTCCGGCGCGTCACACTCCTCTGCTTTTTCTTCCAGCTCTTCTTTAGTGCTCATAGGTTCTCCTCATCTCTTTTATAGTTACGCATAAATTACAGTTTGCGTTAAGAACATTATCTATTTGATTAAATTCAATATCCTATACCACAAGGGATGCTTAAGAACAATTCCAATGCATAAAAAAAGCCCCGGCAATTAAATGCCGGGGCAATGGACCTGCAGGATGCGGATAAGTTTTTCAGGCCTTTTGCCGAAATTGAGAAGGTTTGAACATGGACAACCGGTTCATATCAAGACTTCCCAGGGTGATCTGAAGCGCTGATTTTTCCCTGTTCGAAAGTTTGAACCAGTTGAGGAGTTCCGCTTCCAGATTTTCTTCG
The DNA here is from genome assembly GCA_003354055.1 of Desulfobacteraceae bacterium. The sequence goes on from PIVQ01000806.1 coordinate 746, forward strand.
CCCACAGCCTTTTTCCCGTTTTCCCCGGACAGGTTGTTGTCCATTTTCCCTGAGTTGATAAAGGTCCACTGATCTTTCATTTGTGAAATGACACCGGTATGCCCCCTGTTTTTCATGGAAAAGGAAAGGATCTGCCCCTGCTCAAGCTTCGGTGCAAGATCAGCCATAATTTCATCCACAGTACCTGATGGATCCGTTATCCTGTAGTAGGTTTTCTTAAACACGTCCTTTCCCGAGGCAGACACCAGACCTTCTCCGTTAAGGTAATGATTTGCCGCCAGTCCCTGTTGGCTGGCCCGGCTTACCAGGTGTTCATAAAGTCCGCCTTTTCCATTGTACTGAACGCCAAGTTCCTTAAGGCCGCCCACCACGAGTTCATAGCAATCCATCTGGTCATAGTCCCGGCCGATAAACTGCTTTGCGGAATCGGACAGGTCCATGGGCAGTTCTAAACTCATAGGGGCAGCAGGTACAGCAGGGGCCTGGGAGAATTTATCTTCCGAAGAGGATTGGGGGGCTTGGGCCAGCATGGCAGAAAGGTCTTTTCCCCAGATAAGTTCCCTGGTGTCCGGATTATAATGTATTTGCGTGCCGGGCTGAATTCGCTGAAACGCCTTATTGCTGTTGATCTTGTCATGGATGATCTGCCAACACTGGCCTTTTAACGGACTTTTATAGAGGAGCTGCGAGATAGTAGGCGTTTTTCGGGTGATGGTACCCAATAATACGGGCTTGCTTTCCAGATCCGAGTCGCCCATTTGAGATGCCAGCAGTGTATTAAATGGGCGGGCGGTTTCAGACCGGGACCACATACCTGTTTGCGGAAGCCTGGGAGCTGATAAACCAGTATCTAAAATTTTCACAACACACCTCTCTTTTCCAAAGGGTTTGCCTTTGCATGCACACGAAATTTCACCACTTTATCCCAGATAAAAAGCATGTTCTGTGCCAGAAAAATCAAAAAACACAGAGACCCTTTTCAATAAAGGGTTGTATGATTTTAAGGGCTTAGGGACAAATAGAGATGTCTATTGGATACGCATTGTTTCGCCAAAGGATTGACATCGCTTTTGACGCTTTTGCCCTGCCCTGCTGAAAAAAACATTTGCCTAGGTGAAATCCCATCCTCAGGGTCTACATTGATTTGATCTCCCCAAATATGATAAAGAAATCATTTTTATCTACTAATTACATTAGGATCATATCTATGCCCTCTTTTTATACCTTTATAAACCGGCCTGTTGCCAAAGCCCTGTACCATGCCCTGACCCCGGATCCCTTTTACTTCACCCTGGAAAAACAGAGCAGCCCGAATCCTGAAAAAGCCAGGCAAGCCATGCTCCGCTACTATGATTATGCCCTGCAGGAGGCCCGGGACCACGGCAGGCTAATCTTTACCCCGGACCAGACCTCAGGCGCAGCCATCTGGGCCCGGCCTCTGGATGAAAAAAAGGCAAAGGTCCTCTCAAATCAGAAAAAGCAATTTTTACGGGATCACCTTGGAGCGGGCAGCCTTAATGCCTATACGGAAATTGTGGACTTTATGACAGAACAATCCAAAGACATCATCACCGACCAGTTCTGGTATCTATCCATTCTCGGATTATCCCCTGACTGCCAGGGTAAAGGCTTAGGACAAGACCTGATGGTACCGGTGCTTGAAGAGACCGATAAGCTTGGTGTTCCGGTTTATGCCGAAAGCTTTATCCCAAAAAATTTCAACTTTTATATACGGCTGGGGTTTGAAACGGTTAAAACAATCGATGAACCGATAACAGGCGCATCCTATACGATTTTGGTCAGAAAACCCCGGTAGCACCGCCTAACAGATTAAAACAGGAAGAAAAATGGCAGACAGCCCAAAATTCACAGAGCATGAAGCGCAGTATGAACTCATCCGCCGGACCAGTGAGGTCCTGGAACAAATGGTGACGGAATTAAGACTCCGGGGGTGTAAAGACGAACATCACCCCATCCCTGCGGCTCTGGCACTTATCCCGCAGCTTGCGGCCATGAAAGCCCGGCTTGCCGGTCATACAGGAGACCCCACGGAAGATGATACACCCAAAGCAACCCCGGCCCCTAAAAAACTCCATCAACTAAATGCGCAAACCGTAAACAGCATGGACCTGGATGATTTAGACAACCAAGATCTCCTCCCGCGCACCAGGGAAGACCTTGCAGAAGCAGCCTTTACCTTTGAAAATGAACTCATGGCCGTGCTTGGGGATGAGAGCTCCATGCCATGGGAGTCATACTCAGACCTGCCCAAAGACAAACTGATCCGGATTATCCAATCTTCCGTTGAAAACATCTGCCGGATGCAGTCAGGTAAATAAATGCCGGATATAAAAAACCTTAGGAATCGTTACAAAATAACTTGATCTAAATACCCTGAAGGGCAGAAACTTGTTTCCAAAACCCCTTAAAAACTGCTTAAAGCGGCGGGTATTTTGAAAACAAAAGATCAAGTAAT
>PIVQ01000807.1 GCA_003354055.1 Desulfobacteraceae bacterium
TCCGCTTTTTGCCGCTCCTGTAATTCTTTTTTCAGGGAGTTCAGGGCATTCCTATAGATCGCAAAGAGGTTAAAGGCCACTGCAAAGACAAAGAACATGGCAATGGTGTTGTCTGCCATATAATCAAAAAATTCCAGGCGGGTGAGATCAAGGGTCTGGTTCATGTGGTAAAGAAAAACACCGAAAATTCCCAGGTTGGCGAAAAAATAAACAACCATAGGCCGCCGGTCCTGGAAGAACATCAGGGGCATGGCGGCCAACAGGCCGATGATAAACACAATTGTGTCCAGTTTTACAAGCATGTGGTCGGCGGATTCCGTAAACATGATCAGCCAGGGCACTGAAAATCCGGTGATGAAAATCGTGTGGACGGCGAAAATGTAATTGCCTTTGAGCAAAAATCCCAATGCGCCCAGCATGACAATAAATCCTGTTATTTCAACCAGAACATTTGTGCTGCTGATACCTGCAAGATAGCTGGTGTAGACCATGATCAGGGTCAGGCAAAAAATTACCACCAAGGTTGTAATGAGTACAAACTTGGCCTTTAACAGAAGTTCCTGATCCCTGGGATCGTATCGACTTAAGAGAAACGCAAATAGCCTGTTCATAAATAATATCCGTATAGGTAAGAGGCGAATTTTTTTTATACGCCCATGGTACCATAGATATCAGGATGCAACAATTGACATTGTTTTAAGAGCAGCGAGAGCGGTGGATGCACCGAATTGGGCACAGCAAGGGGACAAAAAAAGGGCTGCCGGACGTTCCGGCAGCCCCAAAAAAGGAAAGCTGATTTATCTTTTTTAACCTGTTCCGGCTAGCTGGGGAACATATTGTCCTCAATATCAACTGCTACAGAACTGGTGTTCATCAATGCAGCAAACCGGCCCAACGTGATTGGTAACTGGCTTTCCACATAGAAGTCAAGAGATTTAAGCATACCTGCGTAAAAAGGTTTGTCTTTTTTCTTGGCTTTTTCAAGTTTTTCGCAGGCGACAACCGCACGCCAGAGCAGCATCCAGGCCATGGTGGTGTCACCGGTGGCATCTTGGAAGGGATGGGCATTGGCAAAGGCGGCTAATACTTTCGGGCTCATGGCAGTCTGACCCATGTGGATGGCGACTTCTGCCAGTTTGTTCATAACCTCTTCAACCTTTACGGCTGCTTTTTCCAGGGCAGGAATAGCTTTGGCCTGGGCAACGGTTTTCTGCATTTCACCGAACAGGTCCATGATGGGTTTGCCCTTGTTCATACCAAGCTTACGACCGAGCAGATCCATAGCCTGGATACCGTTGGTTCCTTCGTAAATCATGGTGATTCTGCAGTCGCGGAGCAGTTGGGCCATGGGATACTCTTCGATGAATCCGTATCCGCCGTATACCTGCATACCCTGGGAGCAGACCTCGAATGATCTGTCAGTCACATAGCCTTTGGCAATGGGGGTCAGAACTTCAACCATTCCATGGTATTTATCTTTTTCTTCCTGGGTGGGGGCATGCTTGGCCATGTCTGAGCAATAGTGGACAAAGTAGAGCAGGGTACGCATACCTTCAACGTTGGTTTTCATCATCATAAGCTGACGACGGACATCAGGATGGCGGAAGATGGAAACCGCTTCGGCATCCGGGTTCATGATTTCCATGAGATCCCGGCCCTGGACTCTGTTTCTGGCATAGTCAAGGGCGTACATGTAGGCGGCGGTGGCGCAGGAAAAACCCTGGAAACCAACCAGTAACCGGGCGGCATTCATCATCAGGAACATGGCTTTCATGCCCTTGTTCTCTTCGCCCAGCAGGGTGCCGACGCAATTGCTCTTGGAACCCAGTGACAGGGAACAGGTAGAGTTGCCGTGGATACCCATTTTATGCTCAAGACCGGTGCAGATCACATCGTTGAACTCGCCACAAGATCCGTCTTCATTGACCAGGAACTTGGGAACCAGGAACAGGGAAATTCCCTTGGTGCCCGCAGGTGCTCCTTCGATACGGGCCAGAACCGGATGGATAATGTTTTCTGCCAGGTCATGCTCGCCGCCTGAGATGAATATTTTTTCACCGACAATATTATAGGTGCCGTCACCGTTGGGGATGGCTTTGGTGGTAAGCGCGCCGACATCAGACCCTGCAGCGGGTTCGGTGAGCAGCATGGTGCCGCACCATTTGCCGGTGTACATGTTTTTCAGATAGATATCTTTTTGTTCCTGGGTACCGAAATGTTCTACCAGATGACCTGCACCCTGGGTCAGACCCGGATACATCATAAAAGGATAGTTGGCACCGTTGAAATATTCGGCAGCAGCAGATGCGACGGTATAAGGCATACCCTGACCGCCCCATTCGGGATCTTCAGTGGGGGCAAGCCATTCCCCTTCGTTGAAAAGGTCAAACAACCGTTTAAAGGATTTCGGTGTGGTGACCTGGCCGTTTTCAAGTGTGCAACCCTGCTCATCCCCTTCTTTGGATGCAGGCAGCAGTTCTTTAACTGCAAAATTTCTGGCCTCGGAAATAACCATATCAATGGTTTTTTTGTTGAAATCAGCAAAATCTTCATTCAGATCTGCCAGGGTTTCAGCCTTGAGCAGTTCATGAAGAACAAACTCGATGTCCCGTTTATCGGATATTACCTGTGCCATTTTTTGTGCCTCCTGGTGAATCAGTTTATTAAAACACTATATTAAAAATCTTAGGATGATTCTTTGTAATGAATTCACCCTCATTTAAGTAGTTGGCTGTAACCCAAGGATTAACATTGTCATGTAGCGTTCAAATCTGCTAATAAATAGAATATGTTGTGTTTGATTCTCACTATGCTTTTCTCCAGGTTACTTCATTAAATTAATAATGAATACTCATTCATTACACTAATTCATTATATAGTCAATGATTTTTTTTACAAATAAGCGGTTACCTGATATAACAATGTTTATGGAAAAAATACTTATTTCAGCCTGTCTCTTGGGTGATCCTGTCCGGTATGACGGGCAGTCAAAGCCTGTGGATCATCCTTTAATAAAGCAATGGCAGGCTCAGGGCCGGTTGATTCCCTTTTGCCCGGAACTTGAAGGTGGCCTTCCCGTGCCAAGATCTGCGGCTGAAATCCTTGGTGGAAACGGTGAGGATGTTCTGGAAGGCCGTGCCAGGATAGTGACTCGGGAAGGGGATGTGACCCGGGAATTTCTTGCCGGGGCGCACGCGGCGTTGTCAAAGGTTCTAAAAGA
>PIVQ01001646.1 GCA_003354055.1 Desulfobacteraceae bacterium
TTTTTACGAACGATCTTTTCTTTGGTATAAAAGAAGTCTAGGATATCTTCACTGGTATATCCAAAGGCTTTAAAAAGTATGGACACGGGGAATTTCCGGCGTCTGTCAATACGAATATTAACAATGTCCTTGGCATCGATTTCCATATCAATCCAGGATCCGCGAACCGGGATAATCCTGGCATTATAGATAATCTTACCTGTGGAGTAGTTTTTCCCTTTGTCATGATCGAAAAACACACCTGAAGATCTGTGGAGCTGACTTACGACAGCACGTTCCGTTCCATTGATGATAAATGTACCCCTGGGGGTCATCAAAGGAATGGTCCCAAAATAAATTTCCTGTTCTTTAATGTCCCGGATTGTGGACAGACCGGTTTCCTTGTCATGATCATAGACGACAAGCCGAACCCTGATGTTAACAGGGATGTCATACGTCATCCCACGACTGATACACTCCTTCATAGAGTGCTTGGTTTCTCCAAAGGAATAAGACACATACTCCAAAGAAGAAGTATCGGTAAAATCCTTAATGGGGAAAACCGATTTAAACACAGAATGGAGTCCCTTTTCCTCTCTGTCTTGGGGAGGAATGTCTCTTTGAAGGAAACTCTCAAAAGAATTTCGCTGCATCCCGATCAGATCGGGGATGTCAATGATTTTTCTCTTACTGCCAAACTCTTTTCTAATACGCTTATTCGTCAAAAGACTTCCGGTCATGATATCTCCCAGTGTGAGTTTTTCCAACCGTAAAAGCGGAGACAAGACACTATTGCCTTGT
>PIVQ01001647.1 GCA_003354055.1 Desulfobacteraceae bacterium
CTGATCGAAACCATGGAAACCTATCCGTTCAAAGGAAACATCAGGGAACTCAAATCCATGGTCCACGATGCCCTGTCCCGGTATAAAAGCGGACCGATCACAGCGGATCTGTTTAAAGGATTAGGGGCTTCAGAAATAGACAAGGAATCCAATACGGATAGTGAGTCCCTGCCCACCTTGAAACAGGCCTCCAATACCCTGGTGGAGAAAGCCATGAAAAAAACCGGCGGCAATCAGTCTGCTGCTGCAAAAATCCTCGGTATTACCCAGCAGGCCCTGAGCAAACGCCTTCAAAAACTTCGAGAAAAGAAGTAGCGTCACCGCCCTGAAATCCTCCTACAACTTTTTTTGTATTCACAATTTTTATTGTAATCCCCATTAAATCCCCTGTTTTTCTGAGCAAACGCTTGGGAATGGTTTACATGCCACAACTTTTGTTGTAAACTTGCGCTTTTTTGATATTAAGGCGTATTGGATTTATTGTCTATAAAATCAATGGCTTATTGTTTTTTTTATCATGCTGGTACGCTGATTGCTCTTATGAAAACTGAATGAGAATCATTGGGCCGTAACAGTTTAACGGGTAGAGCCAACGGGTCATGCCAACAAATTTTAAAGGAGATGCATTATGAATGAGGTCAAAAATCTTGGATGGCGGGTTACATTTGCCGGGCTGGGGATCAATCTGGCACTGGGTATCCTGTATACCTGGAGTATCTTTAAAATGTCCATCAAAGAATCCATTGTATCCGGAGACGGAGTGTTCAACTGGAGTCTGGC
>PIVQ01001648.1 GCA_003354055.1 Desulfobacteraceae bacterium
TTGTAAAAATCCCACTGCCTAATAATCTCGATTTAGCGCACGCTATTTTAATGCGTAACCTAGATGAAAACCAAGACACCCGCAATCCGTTTAAACAAGCGTAATGTAACCCTATAACAGTGCGCCTATTTTCATAAATAGGCCATAACACAGTATAACTTGGTTTTTACTTATTCTTACAAGGATGTAAGCCACTAGAGTAACGCAGGAGTAGTTACCGAGCCCGCTCGATTAAAAACCTCACACCGTGATTAAATCGCCCCTAGATAGAACAAATTTTAATCCTGAAATTAGCATTAACCCCGTTTTACTTTGTTTAGCTCTCGATAAAAATTAACTAATGCTAAATTGGTAAATCTTACCCTGCTAAATTACCGCTTGTTATTACCAATTTCATTTCTATTGTAAATCTTCAAGAAACAATGGCTTTGACTTTTCACTTTTTTATCTAATTATCTGTTTTTAATTGCTTTATTTGATTTTTATGATGTTTTTAATTTGATTTTATTATTAGTTTAGTTATTTTTTCATTACCTTTTTTGAGTGGTTTTATTAAATTGGTTGACAAATTGGTCGTCAAATAATACTGTTTTTACAATCTGATTGGTAATTTTTAAATTTAAGCTGCTTACCCATCAGTATAAAGTCTAGAGTTACGCCGTGTTAGGAGTAACTCATAGGAGCTAATAAAGCGAAGTAGGGTCACTGTTACTAAGCTAACGAATAGCGTGAGAACAAGCGCTCAACAATTTAGGAGTTATTCATGTCTAAACCAACTAT
>PIVQ01001649.1 GCA_003354055.1 Desulfobacteraceae bacterium
TGCGGACTCTGTGCGGAAAAATGCCCGAAAAAAGTTGATGACGAATACAACGTGGGGCTGAACAAGCGAAAGGCCGTCTATCTCAAATACGGCCAGACCGTCCCCCTGAAATACGCCATTGACCCCGAACATTGTATCTATCAGACCCGCGGTAAATGCGGGGTCTGCGCCAAGGTCTGTCCGGCAGACGCCATTAACTACGACATGAAAACCGAATATATCGATCTGAACGTGGGCGCCCTGATTCTTGCCCCGGGTTTTACTCCCTTCTCCCCCAAAGGAATAGACTACTACGGTTACGACACCATCCCGGATGTGGTCACAAGTCTCGAATATGAGCGGATGCTTTCCGCTTCCGGTCCCTCCATGGGCCACCTTACAAAGGCATCCGACGGCAGAGAACCTGCCAAGGTTGGCTGGATCCAGTGCGTGGGCTCCAGAAACCACAACTGTGCGGACAACGGCTACTGCTCCAGCGTCTGCTGTATGTACGCCATCAAGCAGGCCGTCATGACCCAGGCCCATACCTCAGAGGGCAACGGAGAACAGACGGTCTTTTACATGGATATTCGTACTCCCGGCAAGGAGTACGAACGGTATTACGAAAACGCCCGGGAGAAAGGGGTTTCCTTTGTCAGAGCCCGTCCCCATACCCTGCTGGCAGGTCCGGACGGCCACGGTGTGACCATGACCTGGGCCGACGACAAAGGCGTCACCCATGAAGAATTCTTCGACATGGTGGTGCTTTCCATCGGCCTTGAGGCGCCCAAAGATGCCAT
>PIVQ01001650.1 GCA_003354055.1 Desulfobacteraceae bacterium
GTGCGATCCGTGAACGGTACCGCATCGAGATCTTTGCCTATTGCGTGATGTCGAATCATTGGCATGGTGTTGTCAAGACGCCTGACGCGAATCTGAGCGAAGCGATGCAGTGGCTGCACCTGAGCTATGCGTCTTGGTTCAACGCTCGTCATGATCGAGTGGGTCCTTTGTTTGCGGGTCGCTTTGGTTCTACACCTATCGAGGACGGTGCGTGGGCATACTCTGTGAGTCTGTATGTGCACCTGAACCCGATTTGTCGTGAGGCGTTTGCGTTGGGGAAGCGATCGCGCAAAGTAGAGGGACGGGGAGTGCGAGCGCCATCGAAGGAGGTCGCAACGAAACGAGTTGCGTCCCTGCGGGAATATCGATGGAGTTCGTACCGGGCGTATGCTGGTTACGAGCGTGCGCCGGACTGGTTGAATGTCGAGACGTTGCTTTCTCGGGCCTCGCGTGTGAAGGCGCAGCGAGAGGCTGCGTACCGTGCGGATGCGCGGGCGCTTTTGACGAAGGGGGTGGACGTCAGCAGGCACGAGCGGCTGCGTGACAGGATTGCGATTGGTGGCGAAGCGTTCGTGCGAGAGATGAAGCGGATTGCGGAGGGCGGTGAGCGAGAGAGTGAGTGTCGGCGCGAATTGCGCCGTCGGGCCACGTTTCAAGAGGTTGCCATCGCCATCGAGGAAGTTCGCGGTGAGCCGTGGGAGGAGATCTCGCAACTCCGGGGTGATCCCGCACGTACGCTTGCGATGTGGGCGGCACGCCGCTTTTGCGGGATGACGTT
>PIVQ01000808.1 GCA_003354055.1 Desulfobacteraceae bacterium
CACGCCTGCCCCTTTGCCAGAATCATGGAAAAGGGATTGGCCGGCCGTATGGTCCAGGCCGGCATACGTACCATGAACGGCCACCAGAGGGAACAGGCCGACAAATTCAACGTTGAGGTTCACGATATGCGGTCCGGCATAGAGTGGCTTACCACCCTGGAATTCGATGGGCCGGTTTACGTGTCCATTGATCTGGACTGCCTTGATCCGGCCTTTGCTCCCGGAGTATCACACCATGAACCCGGGGGGATGAGTACCCGCCAGGTGATCGAAATCCTTCAAAACCTAAAAGGGGATATCATTGGCGGAGATATTGTGGAGTACAATCCGGACAGAGATTTCATTTCCATGACCGGCATGGTGGCAGCCAAACTGCTTAAAGAAATGATCGGCCGGATATACACCGCCTCCAACGACATGGAAGCGCCTAAATGAACTTTTGGCAGACACTTCCCTATAAAATCAGCCCCTACCTGATTCAGATCAACGGATTTGGCATTCGGTACTACAGCCTTATGTACCTGGTGGCATTTGTCTCAGTCTATCTGCTGATTCAATACCGACTCACCCGTGAAGATCATTCTTATCCAATCGAACTGATTCAGGATTTTTTCATCTGGGCTGCCCTTGGGGTAATTCTGGGTGGCCGTCTTGGGTATGTGATATTTTATAACCTGCCCTACTATGCTGCCCATCCTCTGGAAATTATTCTTCCCTTTGATTTTTCCAATGGCATCCGGTTTACCGGTATCACCGGCATGTCCTTTCACGGGGGCCTTATCGGGGTAGCTGCTGCGTTTGCGCTGTTTTGCAGAAAACACCAGATGAATATTTGGCAGTTTTCCGATCTTATCGTTCCGGCTGTGCCTTTGGGTTATTTCTTTGGCAGGCTTGGCAACTTTTTCAACGGAGAACTCTTCGGTACCCCCACAAGCTTGCCCTGGGGTATGATCTTTCCCGCGGATACCACCCACACCCTGCGCCACCCCTCGCAACTATATGAAGCATTTTTCGAAGGTATTGTCCTGTTCATCCTGCTTTGGGCTGTCCGCAACCGTGCCTGGGCCCGACACAAGACATTTGCCCTCTACCTGATTGGGTATGGCATATTCCGGTTCTTTATCGAATTTGTGCGCCAGCCAGACGCCCATCTGGAAACGATTGCCTTAGGGATGACCATGGGACAAATTCTCTGCAGCCTCATGGTGTTGACAGGTATCGGCCTTGGGATGTACACCAGCCGCCGTAGATCCTCAGCACCTTGACAAAAAACGTTTCATCTCCATAATGCTTAGAGCGGAGTATCAGAAACAAACCGCCCAGGTAGTTGGCGTGGCATTTCCAGTTACGGCTATCCACTCAGGATGGTTACTATTATACGGGCTAGTTAAATTTTGATGCCACGCCTTAAGATATTAACCTTTTGGGAGTTTACCCATGTTATTCAAGCTTTTCCTTTGTTTCACCCTTATCCCGGTAATCGAGCTTTATCTTCTCATTCAAGTGGGAACGATAATCGGTGGCCTCAACACGATACTCCTGGTCATCGGAACCGGTTTTGCCGGTGCCTGGCTTGCCAGAATGGAAGGGATGAACACCATGTTCAAGGTCCAGCAGAACCTGAACCAGGGACTTATGCCGGCTGAAGAGTTGATTGACGCCCTGATCATTCTCATTGCAGGGCTTGTATTGATTACCCCGGGTCTTCTTACTGACTTCGTGGGATTGATGCTCTTGTGGCCGGTGACCAGAAACCGTTTCAAACGATTCTTAAGGAAAAAATTCGACGAACTGAGTGCCAGAGGTGATATCAATATCACCAAATTCCACTAAATTTAATATAGTTTCATTGATTCTATTTAACTGATTCTACGGCTCTTGAGGAGGACCTATGTTTTTAGATCTGATCAGGCAACGCAGAAGCGTTCGCAAATATACATCTGCCCCCATTGACGAGGAAACACGGGATAAGCTGATCGAGGCTGCCCTGCGCGCTCCGTCCTCCAGAAGTTTTAACCCCTGGCGATTTGTGGTAATAGATGATCCGGCACTGCTTGAAAAGCTTTCCAGATCCAAACCCCACGGGGCTTCCTTTCTGAAAAACGCCCCTCTGGGGATCGTTGTCTGCGCCGATATTACGGCCAGTGACGTCTGTGTTGAGGACGCTTCCATAGCCTCCATTTTTATTCATCTGGCAGCCGCATCTCTTGGATTGGGGTCCTGCTGGATTCAGATCAGGAAACGTGATCATGACAAAGACATTAGTGCAGATGCTTATATCAAGGACCTTCTGGATGTCCCCGATAATTTAATGATTGAATCCATCATTGCGATAGGGTATCCTGACGAGGATAAAAAAGGGCATGCCAAGGACAAGCTTGCGTACGACAAGATTTTCCTCAACCGGTTCGGCGAAAAGGATTAGATGGAAGTAAAAGAGCAAATTCTCAAAATGATTCAGAAACGGGAGAGTGATCTTCCTACTCTCCCGGTGGTTGTAGACAGAATTATCAGTGTGGCTTCCGACGAAAACACCACAACTGAAAAATTAGCCGATGTGATCGCCTATGATCAGGGCATGACCAACAAGCTTCTCAAGCTTTCCAACTCTGTTTATTATGCCCAGAAAAACCCGGTGGAGACTATTAAACGGGCGATTTCCGTCATCGGGTTTGATGAAATCATCGGTATTGCCCTTGGCATGGGCATTCTCTCCAGCGTGGCTGATAAAACAGGATTAACCCTGGACATGAAGGCCCTGTGGATTCATGGCATCGGCGTGGCCACCGTCTCCAAGGAACTTGCGAAACGAACCAATCCCGGCATTGCCTCCAAAATTTTTATCCCTGCCCTGCTCCATGATATGGGCAAGGTGATTTTTTCCGTGTATTTCAAACAGGAATATACCGAGGTCCGGCAATTTGCCATGGAAAATAAAAAGCCTCTGTATTTCAGTGAAAATGCCGTTCTGAAGCTGGATCATGCCATATTGTCCGCCCTGCTCATGAAACGGTGGGATTTCCCCCTTTCCATCATCATTCCCTGCCGATTTCACCACAACCCGGAATCAGCACCGGTGAAGTTCAGGCATCAGTCATTGATTATCAACCTGGCTGATTATCTGACCCAGAAAGCCGGGATCGGCCATTCCGGCAACCCCGTTCCTGTAACCATTAAAAATGCACCCAAAAAAATCGGTGTTAACGAATC
>PIVQ01001651.1 GCA_003354055.1 Desulfobacteraceae bacterium
ATGGTTTTAAAGGGAGAAAAAACCGCATTCTCCGAAATGCCAACGTTGATATTTTTAATGGGCAGACAACCGGCAAGTTTTGTCTGCTCTGCAAGGTCCCATCCGTGAACAGATCCCGGACTCAAAAAGGGGCTGACCCCCCATCCGGCAGAGACTGCCATATCCTGTGCCAGTTGCTTTACGTACTGTTCTGTTTTTTCAAGGACAAGCAGGCCTAAAAGATCCAGAAAATGGGCTCCCAGAAAATCATTGTTTTTGCCGGCTTGGGCCGCTGCCTCGTCAAGTTTACGCCCGGCCGTGTAAACGGCAACCAGAACATGGTGGGCATGGGTTAAGAATTTACCGGAATGGCCAATGGTAATGTCCACGGAATCTGTTGCAGATGATCCGGAACCCGGCGGTATGATGGTACCGATGCCCTTTGTATCGCAGGATTTGAATTTAAACCACTGATAGACAGCGGCAGGCGTCCAGATACCGTTATATTTTTTAAATACGGCTTCTGCTGCCTTTAAAATGGCGGGCTTGGTTCCCGACATCTGAATTTTTTCTGCCAGTTCTTCAAATTCCACAGTGACGGCTAAGTCGGTGACCGAAGTCGGATGGTCTTCAAAGGAAATTTTATTGGCTGTTCTGGCCATGGTTTAAAAATCCCTGCGCAATAAGCGGTAAATATCTCATGCATCAATAGTCTTTGCCTGCAAACCTATCGGCTATTAAAATGGGGTTAATCTTTTTCTTGTCAAGGGGATATTCCATAAGCAAACGCATGGAGGT
>PIVQ01001652.1 GCA_003354055.1 Desulfobacteraceae bacterium
CGTATAGCTGGTAACTAGTAACGTAAGCAAGCTTCACGTCTACACAAACACTCACACACCTCCACGTTGGCGGTAGACGTGGAACTTGCTCATGTGAAAAGCGCAGCTTTTAATTACTTTAAGCACAGCGACTATTATCGTCTTTGTGAACCCTATTTACGGGCGATGCCCGTCACGAAAGCAAGCTTCACGTCTACAAAAACACTCACAAACATACGCTTTAGCGGTAGACGTAGAGCTTGCTCACGTGAGAAGCGAAGCTTTTAATTACTTTAAGCACAGCGACTATTATCGTCTTTGTGAACCCTATTTACGGGCGATGCCCGTCACGCAAGCAAGCTTCACGTCTACAAAAACACTCACAAACATACGCTTTGGCGGTAGACGTAGAGCTTGCTCACGTGAAAAGCGCAGCTTTTAATTACTTAAAATAAATACTCAGTAATAGATAAGTGTAAATATATGTGTATTTTAATAGCTCACTAAGTGAGCTCTTCGAGCTCTGTAATAAGCGCTAGAGCTTGTGCATTTGTTGACCCACACACATCGAGCGTGGCGCTAAAATCACTGCATACTTTTGGGCGGCTTGAATCGCCAAATAATTTACACAAATTACGTTCATCTAGCTGAATGCAACGCTCTCCGGCTTTTTTGCCATTTGGCATACCTGGAATTGGCGAACTAATACTAGGCGCAATACAACATGCACCACAGCCTAATCTACACTCCATCGATTCAGTTTTCATAATATCCTCTGTATAAAAAGTAACGTCTTTA
>PIVQ01001653.1 GCA_003354055.1 Desulfobacteraceae bacterium
ACCCCTTGCTCTACTAAGATTGCAACGAAAGAGACTAACTACAACAAACGTTAACAAAGGAGACTTTATTATGAAAAAAGCATTACTCGCACTGACTGTACTTTTGGCTGTAGGATTTTTTGCCACCAACGCCTTTTCCTCGGGACATTGGACCGGGAATAACAACGGACACGGAAATAATGGTAATCACGGCCATGGCGGTTGCGGTAATTCCGGCTACAGCCAAATGAGCGACTTGCCCCAGCAGTAGAAGATAAAAAAGAATACCGGAATAGCCCGGTCAAAAAAATTAACGATAAAAACCAAATACAACGCATAGCAACAAATTTTAACTTAAGGAGAATTTATTATGAAGAAAACAATGATTGTACTGACCGCACTGCTGACTGTAGGATTTCTTGCCACAAACGCCTTTTCCTGGGGACACGGCGGCGGTTCTAAACGAGGCGGCTGCAATGGACAGGGCTACGCTGCCATGTCTAACCTGACTCAGGAGCAGCAAACCGAGTTGAATACCCTGCAGCAGAAATTTATTGACGAGACATACGAGACCCGGTCTACCATGCTGAATAAACACCAGGAAATCAGATTACTCATGGAAACCTCAGCACCTGACAAAGCCAAACTGGAAGGCCTGTCCGATGAAATGCTTGACCTTAAAAAGGCCATGAACGACAAACGCATCGACTTTGTCCTTGCAGCCAAGAAAATAGCTCCTGAACTGAATATGTCCGCTTTCGGCCATCACCGCGGCGGTGGATTTGGTAAAGGCGGA
>PIVQ01000126.1 GCA_003354055.1 Desulfobacteraceae bacterium
TCTACCTTGGCACCCATGATAGCAAGCAGTCTATACCCTAATTCTATAACAAAACCGGCAGTCTTTTCAAGATCCACCATTTGAACCGGCAGATCCACACTGTGGGAAAACTGGTTCATTCGTTTTAGCACCTGGTCTGCCCGTCTGACCTGTACACCAATTTTTTTGGAAATTTCATTAACCCGCTCCGGGGTGAATGAGGCGCCTCCCATTACAGACAGATCTTCCATCAGGCCTGCACTCTCATTGATAATGGCAAGGTTGTTTTTTATTTCATGGGTGGCTGATGCCAGAATTTTACCAAAAAAATTAATTTCCGGTATCAATTGCTTTTGTGTTGCCATGTATCGTCTCTGGTTAGTTGTTAATTTTATGCGTTGGTCTCTATCGAACTTTCAACGTTGGTCTCTTCTGCGCTTGGCTGTATCAGGGGCAGGATCAGGGTAAATATGGTTCCTCTGTCCAACCGGCTTTTAACCATGATATCTCCTCCCATTTCCTTTACCAGGCCATAGGTGGTGGACAACCCCAGGCCCCTTCCCCAACGGTCATTTTTTGATGAATAAAAGGGTTCAAAAATTTTGGTGATATCTTCCTCACTGATCCCGCAGCCGTTATCTGAAAAGGTGAGGGTCATGGTCTGATTCTTTTTTTTATTGATAAAAATATCAAGCCTCCCTCCGTCTTTCATTGCTGCAAAGGCATTTTCAATAAGATTTAAAAAGATCTGCTGGAGGCTGCCTTTATCACATTCAACTGCCGGTATCCGGCTTCTGTTCTTTACCTTAATGGTAATGGATCTACGCTCCGCCTCCTTTTTAAGGAAGGCCAGAACCTGGCCCAGTACATCTTCAATATTCACTGTCTCAATACTGGGTTCCATGTGTCTGGCAAAGTCAAGGAGTCGTCGGGTGATGGAACCGCATCGGGTTACCGCATCCAGAATATCATTTGCCAGGGGCATGAGGCGGTTGTCGGAAGCAAATTCTTCTTTCAGGCTAAATAGATCCGTGATTAATCCTGTTTTCTGATTGATAATGGCCAAAGGATTATTGATTTCATGGGCCACACCTGATGCCAGGCGGCCTATGGAGGCCAACTTGTTGGTGTATTCGGCATGGTGAAGGGCCTGAACCCTTTTTTGATCCGCCGCATGGATACGGTTTATCAGATAGGTGGCGGTACCCATGATGGATAGAAGAATCAGAACAATGCTGACCCCAAGATAGCTCGCCAGTTTCATCCGGGGTTTTAGCCAGAGATCGGCCAGTTCTTTTTGCGGTTTCACTATAATAAATATAAATGGCGCATCAGGGATTCTGGCATATCCGGCAATTACATGTTCTTTGGTCTCTGACAGGGTTGTGATAAATTCGTGTTTTTTCTTTAGAAGCGCCGGGTCAAGAGCATTGGCCATACCGGGTTTTCCAAAATAAAACGAAGGCGTCAGCAGGGTGCCGTTTCCGCTCAATACAAAAATATCCTGGGTTTTCCCGGATTCAATAAGGGTAATACTGTTGGTAAGGATTTCCATATCCAGAATGAAGTTTAAAATAAATCCATTGGGCGTTTCAGGCTGGTATGCCATGGATAGCATCAGGTAGGGCGTGTTGGTTTTTTCTTCAATGTGGACATCGGAAAAAAAATGTTCTTTTTTTAAGGCCCCGGCAGGAAAGATGCCTGATTCTATTGAGCCGGGTTCCAGGGCGCCGGATTCCGAGAGGATGCGGCCATCTGGTGAGGTCAGTGATATGTGGGCAATACCATTGGAATAAAGGGCAAGGTTTTTATATAAGGATGAAAGCTTGCCCGGCGTCAAAAACGCCTCAAGGGTATTTTGGCCGAGTAGTTTTTCCATGGTGGATTTTTCACGGGCAATGGAAAAAGAAAACGAGGCTGCAGCAGAGGTTATGATTTTTGACATGCTGGTATTAACTTCTTTTTCAATGATTCGCCGGGTAAGGTTAAAATCCATAAGGGTCATAACAAGCAAAGGCAAGAGGGCCATAAAAGAGGTGAATAAAACCAGCAGTTTCCATTTGCGTCTGAAATTGAAAACAGTATGGGCCTCAGGTCCGGTTATGACCTTATGATCCCAGAATGCGGGTTTGAATTTGTTAAGCCTCATACTTAAAGAGTCCTAGCAGGTGCCGGTATGATTAGATTTGACCTTTTTGTGAGCATCATTCAGGGCAGTGCTTAAAAGATTAATATCAACAGGTTTCTGCATATAGGCAAAGGCGCCCATATCCATGCAGCGTTCCCGGTCCTGTTCAGATCCATGACCGGTCAATACAATGACTTCTATCTCAGGCCGTGTCTGCTTGACGCGTTTTAAGACCTGCATCCCGTCAATGCCGGGCATTTTCAGATCAATGATCATAACTTCCGGGTCATCGTTATTGACCAGGTCCAGTGCCGATTCTCCATCGTAGGCCACAGCAGATCCGATATCTCTCATCTGAAGGCGCTCTGAAAGGGTTTGTACAAACTCTCTCTCATCATCCACCAATAAGACTTTAGGGGGAGGCTCACTGGCGCGTTTCTGATAGGTGGCGCTCAAAGGATCGGTCTGTTTTACCCGGGTGTGTACCGATGTCACTCCGGCAATCTTACCGGCAATGGACTGGAGTTCTTCTTCAAGACGGCTGAGCATGAGGACTTGCTTGTTGATTGTGAGTTCAATAACGCCATTGCAGGCAGTTACCCCTACATTGTGTCCGGCATCCACCAGGGAAACTTCTGTCTGGGAGGCCAGGATAAAATCATCCATTGCAGTTTTAGATTCCTGTGTTTGCCTGACCACCGTCTTTAACAGGTTCTCTTCTATCAGGGCCAAAGCTTTGCGGGGAATAGTTTTTCCCATGGGCAGTACCATATCATACAGCGCCGGATCCCATGGATCTGCCTGGGAAAAAAGGGTCTTGGTCCAGGCAGAGCGATCCCCGTCTTCCCGGGCCATGATTTCCAGGGCCTCTTTCTGAGAAAGGTTATCCTCTTCACGGGCAAGTGCCAGCCGGAATTCGGTTTTGGCAATCATACAGATTCGTAATACATGGGTGACGGCAGAGGGGATCAAAAGTCCGCAGAATCCAACGACGATACTTTGATTTTCAAGCATCTGAGCAATGGCCAGCCTCAGATAGGCAATGGCCTGTTCTTTTTCATGGGTAAAGGGGTTGAACACTGAGGTTCTGGATGAAAAAGCCCGTTTGATTTTTTTTTCTTCAATCCCTGATAAGTTTGATGCCCTGGCCGTAACCATGTCATCCGTTATTTGCCTGTACCCGGTACTTTCGATGATATCACGAACCACGGCGGATTCATTACAATAAACGCCGTTGTATAGGGTTATAATTGACATATTGGGGTTCCTTAGCGTGAGCCCTGGCCGTTTTCACTGGTTAATATATTCCGGCAGGACCGTATCAGATCCTGGTACAAAGAGGCGGCATGATATAGATTGTAGGTATTGAATCTTGCAACACCATCCACCATGGCAAATAAAATCATGGCTGTGTTCCGGGGGGATGCGGTATTGACGGACCCGTCCTTGACGCCGACAGATACAGCCTCTTCAAAAATATCCAAAAGACAATTGTGTATCGATTCAAGGTATGATCTGCAAAGGGCATTGCTTTCCGCCATCTGGTATGGGTAGTGGCGGTGAAGCAGTAAAAACTGATCTTCCATCTCACCGGCCAGGTGAAGATAAAAGGCGATTACCCCTTCCGCCATGTCAAGACCGTTGTCATACACGGCAGTTTCCTTATGGCGGGAGAAGGCGGACAGCATCGTATCCTGGACATCCTTGAGTATATTCAGGAACAGGTCTTCCTTGTTTTTAAAATGATGGAAAATGGTACCGCCGGCAGCGCCTGTCATTTTAGACAACTCGGACATGGAGGTTTCCTTGAACCCGTTGCGTGAGAATAACCGGGTAGCCGCAGCAAGTATTGCATTTCGTTTTGACATATGTTACCTAAAATAGAAGTTCGCCCCAACCGAATGCTCGGTCGGGTTTTTATAGGTATTGAAATCCACCCAAAAAGTCAAGGCCAAACATGACAGAGACACTGCCGGAAAAAGCACGGTTGCTGGAAAAACTTCGAAAAAACGGGTTCAAAGTGCCTGATTTTATCTTTGTGACAGCGGAGCAGTTTAGAGCCGAGGATTTCAAAGATCTGGAACTGTTTTTGGATACCCACAGGGAAAGCTATAAGGTGATTGCCAGGAGCGCCCATCCTCTGGAATCCGCATATAAAGGCGGAACTTTTGACTCTTTAGATACCTATGCAGACATCGGCGGGATAAAGTATGCCAGAAACCGGATCATAAAAATTGCAAGGACATCCAAGAGGCTTTCCCTAAAGCGGCAGCAGGTTTTCAACCATGCCCCGCAAATTGATATGGATGAGATGGGTGTTATTGTCATGCCCTTTGTGACGGGCTCCAGTGTCATGGCCAAGGTGATCGGGGATGAGTGGGAATTCGGATATTGCAGAAATCGGTCCCACAAGGTCCAGAGTGAGCCGCATATCACCAAAGTTCCCCATGACAGACGGTTGCTGAAGTTGTCGAAGAAGATCCAGGAGGCGCTGGGGTTCAGATGCGAGATCGAGTATATCGTATCCACGGAGGGTGAGATCCACGTGGTCCAGGCCAAGGATATTTCCAGCATAGAGACCCTTGAGGAAAAGGAAAGCGAACGGTCTATTAAACTGGACGGTATCCGGCGTATCCGCATGCGCAGAAGTTACAGAGAGCGCCCCGTATATGTGATGAATAACAAGGCATTTTATATCAATATTATAAGCCAGTGTGAAGAGCTTGTTCACAATGGTAAAACGACCGGGGCTGAGATCAGCCACATAATTTTAAGTATAGAGGCCTATGAAAAAGAACTGGAAGCCTTTGCGCTGAGGCATCAACGGTTTGCTGTCCTCGGCTATTCCATCCAGGATACAAGTGAGCTCTACCAGATTGCTGCTCACTATCTGGATGAAACCCCTGAACTTCAAAAAGAGTTGTCAAAGGCACTGCATAACAATTTATATAAGATTGATATCTTTCTGGGGGAGGCAGATACACTGATTGCCAAACACAAATTCAGGATCAATTTGTGCAGTCATGACGCCTATGGGATTGATACGGTCAGAAATCCCCTCTGGTCGGTTTATTGGAAGGTGGAACGCCATGATAAGATGGTTAAGGCGTTTAACGAACTTGGATTTACGACGGGTGATACCATCGGTATTGATATCGATATTGATGGGCGTCCTGTTATTTTCAGGTTATGATGCGCTTCCCTTCGATACATGGGGGGATGATATAGTGCGTAAAACGAAACTCAAGGTTTATGCATAATTCTTTAAAGAGGATAGGGGTGCCGCTGTAATGGAGTCATTGAATTATCATCATCTGTTTTTTTTCTGGGTTGTTATGAATACGGGCAGTATCAGGGCTGCAAGCAGCCGTCTTGAGTTGGCTCAATCCACTATCAGTGCCCAGCTGGGCTCCCTTGAAAAAACCCTTGGCGGTAAACTCTTTAACCGTGTGGGCCGAAATCTTGAACCTACTGAGATGGGGCACATGGTATTCAGCTATGCTGATAAGATTTTTACCATTGGCCAGGAGATGATGAATTCCATCCACAGTCTTGCCACAGAATCCCCATTGTCACTGAGAGTAGGGATTGTGGATGTTATGCCAAAGCTTCTGACAAGAAAATTCCTTGTTCCGGCTATGGAACTGGCTGATAATATTCATCTGGTCTGCCAGGAAGGCAAGATGGAAAACCTCTTGTCCGAACTGGCGATTCATAATCTTGATGTCGTGCTGACGGACGTGCCGGTCCGCCCGGGGTTAAGTGTTAAAGCCTATAGCCACCTGCTGCTTGAATGCGGCGTCAGCTTTTTTTGTAAAAAAGAAAAGGCAGGGGATCTTGGGAAGGGGTTTCCCTATTCTCTGGACAAGGTGCCCATCTTGCTCCCCATGAATAATACTGCATTGCGGGGGCGGCTGGACAGATGGTTTGACAGGTTGAATATTATGCCCCATATCATCGGGGAGTTTGATGATTCCGCTCTTCTGAAAGTCTTTGGCCAGGCCGGAGATGGCGTCTTTGCAGCTCCTCAGGTCATTGAACGGGAGATCCAGAGGCAGTATCAGGTTGAAGTCATCGGCCGATCAAATGACGTTCTGGAAAGATTCTATGCCATCTCTGTTGAACGTATCATAAAACACCCTGCCATCGTCGCCATATCCGAAGCCACTCGTAAAAAAACCTTTTTTTCTGAATAAATTTAGTACCTGCCGTTCTTCCGATTAAAATTTTCTGAGCCACTCCTGCCTTATTTTTCAGGGTCTCTTCACATTCTTCGACTATTTCTATGTTAAATTGTATAAAAACACTTCTTATTGATCGCTTAAAACGAATTGTTTGTTTTGACTATTCGTCTTGACCGAATTATTGATTTGGAGTATGGTGCCTTGGAATTTGAAAAAATAGAAGCCGTAGTAGGTGTGCTAAATAACCATAAAAAGCCGTTTTGACTGAAATGGATAAAGAGAAAACGTTAAAAAGGATATCAGCAGGATTTGGATTTGCATAAGATGAAAACACGTAATGATTCGATATTATCGAATTTAAGCTGTTCAAGATCTGTTCCTGTTGTATCCTCCGGCTATTTAAGACGCCACACCTTTGAAAATATGAATCAAATACGGAAAATTTTATAAATGAACCAGCTCAAACAGCTTAACGATAGAATTATAAGCCGGTTAAATACAAATCTGAATGGGTTGAATTTTGATTCTGAAGTTTTTGTGTCCAATGCCGTTGATTATAAGAAAATGCTAAAATTCTATGCATTCTATGGTGTCACAGCCCACCACCCGATTTCTTTCAACTTTAGAAAGTCTAATATTGCAGGAAGTTATTTCTTAGGGAAATGACATGTAGGCAGATCTGCCATTTATAAAAGCGACATCCGGGGAGATGAGCTTAAAAGAAAAGGTGACCCCATTGACTGCGCCAAGAATATTCCTCTGGTGGATGATGAGATGATCACCATTAGGGATAGTCTGCTCTATAAAACATTGGTTCACAGCCATTCCCACAATCCTGAATCTCCTGAAGAGTTCTCCATCCGCAATACCATTTCCGCCCATCATTCAAACATTCACGGCTCCACCCTCGCGGGGTGTTTTTTAGGTCCCTTTGCCACGGTGGACCTTATGAATCTTCATGCCTGCATTGTGGGAGAGTTTTCCTATGTTCAGGCCGGAGAGCTGTTTCACCAGAAAATTGATCCCGGCACCGTATGGGTGCGGCATCCGGAATTTGAATTTAAATATCAGTTTCATAAAGAGGTGTTAAAGAACTACATTGGGGTAAATGATGTCAAACAGCCCATGGGGCAGATCTATGAGTTTGTCCAGCAAAGGGAAAAAGAATATGAACGCCTGTTTGATGTGGTTACCCTTAAACCCATTGATTTTCCGAACAGTTCCGCAGTCAATAGATATGCCGTGATCAAAGGCAAGGCCTCCATCGGCAAAAATGTGCTGGTTGCCCAGCGGGCATTTCTGGAAAACGCCCAATTGGGTGACGGGTCAAATGCCCAGGAAAATTCTTATGTTGTGGATTCGAAACTTGCGGGGATGAACGTAACGGCACACGGCGCAAAAATAATTCATGCCAGCATAGGGTTAAAAACTTTTGTCGGGTTTAATGCCTTTTTGCATGGAAAGAGAGAGGCGCAGATCAAAATCGGCAAAGGCTGCATCGTTATGCCGCATACGATTATTGATTCAAACGAACCCTTGGATATCCCAGAATATCACCTGGTCTGGGGGTACATTGGATCTCTAAAGGATCTTGAAATCAACAGCATTTCCCTGTCTGATCTTGAAAAAATCAAGGGAGAGGCGACCATTGGGCGGATGAAATTCACGGGTAACGCAATTGCCTTCACCAATGCGAACAAGGCCCGGATAAATCAGATTTTGCTGGCCAATGGTGCGTTCTTTCAAAACGAGAAGAACCGCGGGCATGCCCAAAACGGTCAGAATATTTCATTCAATACCCTGCAACCCTATACAACAGGAGACAATAAAGGGATTTATCCCTCAGTACGTATTGATCCATAAGTTGGTCCGTAGACCATAGGTTCTGTAGAAAATTGGCTCATTAGTCCATTGGCTCATGATCTGCCCTTAATAATGGAAATGATAGAACTGAAACCGGGTTTATCTAGAAAAAATCTGCCCTTGTGCATTCATCCCCACCTCTGAATATAGATTTCAACCGCGGGACAATAAACATAGCTTGGTGACGACGCCACTAATATTCCTTTAATTATCAATGACTTCAGTCTCAATCAATAAGCTGAATAAGGCTGTTTGATCTCCAGTTTCCCGCCTCTACAACCTCTCTGAAAAATCTAGTTTTTCAATAGAAATCATTGCTAATGCACATGCTTGGTTGTTTTAAAAACCTTGACAAAATCAGGCGGCTATCATAGTAGAATTCATTTTAAATAAGGCAAAATTGATTTTTCGACAATTTGTTAAGAAACATAGTTTAAAAAAGCCGTGGCGGCTAAAATGTGAAGTGATGATGGATAACTCTCTGAAAAAAAGAAACATATAGATGTGTCTCAGCCCCTGCTAACCTGGGAGGATACCTCGTCAGAGAATTCGTTGATCATCGAACATTTTAAACATAACAGCTGCACCGGGTTTAAAACCGATAGATAAAACAATAAATTTAGATTGAGGAATTTATGAGTCAATTTTTTATGGCAATACTGCTAATTATTTTTGGGGGCGTTCTCGCCCTTATTTTAGCCCGGCAAGCTAAATTAATGAAAAGTATCGCAGTCCTTTCATTAAGTGCCGGGTGTCTTCTGGGGTTAATCGATACCGGAACAAAACTCATGGGGTCGGGGGTTTATACCGCATCCTTTGAATTTTTAAAGGTGTTCACCTTAGCATTTCAAATGGATGGGCTCGCAGCGTTCTTTCTGATTGCGATTTTCGCGGTTTCCCTTATGGCATCTATCTACAGCTACCATTATATGGATGCAGATAAAAAGCCCATCAGAGTCGCGGCAAATTATTTTTTCTTCAGCCTCTTGATCGCGGCCATGGCATTGGTCGTTACATCCGCCAACATTATTACGTTTATGCTCTCCTGGGAAATCATGTCCCTGTCTTCCTTTTTTCTGGTCATTTATAACTATGAATCAGCGGAAAACAGAAAGGCCGGATACCTTTATTTTATTTTTTCCCATGTTGGTGCCATGTTTATTTTCGCGGCCTTTGCCCTCATCTACGGCTACTCCGGCAGCTTTGGATTTGAAGGTATGGGGTCTCTTCCGGAATCGATCAAGTATTTGATTTTCATCTTTTCTTTTATCGGTTTTGGATCCAAGGCAGGTGTGTTCCCCTTCCATGTCTGGTTACCCCATGCCCATCCCGCAGCCCCAAGTCACATTTCGGCTGTTATGTCAGGGGTAATGATTAAAACAGGTGTGTACGGGATTATCCGCATCTATTGTCTTCTTGATTTTAACACTCCGGTCTTTGGCTACATCGTCCTTCTGGCAGGTGTTGTTTCTGGTGTACTTGGTGTGGTTTATGCCCTTGCCCAGCAGGACCTAAAAAGGTTGCTGGCCTATTCCAGTGTTGAAAATATCGGGATTATTTTTATCGGATTCGGTATCGGGATGATCGGCGTATCAACCGGAAACTCTCTTATGGCAGTCCTGGGGTTTTCCGGTGGATTTCTTCATATCCTCAACCATTCCATCTTTAAATCCTTGCTGTTCATGGGGGCCGGAATGGTACTCCATAAAACAGGTACACGGTCCATTGATGCCCTTGGCGGGTTGCTTAAGAATATGAAAATCACAGGGGCCACTTTCATTATAGGGTCTCTGGCGATTTCCGGGTTACCGCCGTTTAATGGATTTGTCAGTGAATTTTTCATTTATTTTGGTGCATTTAAGGGCGTGGCCATAGGTAGTACTGCCTTTGTCATGAGCATCGTGGCCATTATAGCCCTTGCCGTGATCGGCGGCCTTGCCCTGGCAACTTTTACAAAAGTGATCGGCATTGTCTTCCAGGGAGAACCCCGGACAAGCGCTGCTCATGATGTAAATGAAACAGGCGCCACCATGCTTTTATCCATGGTGGTTTTAGCTGCCGGATGCCTTGTTATCGGGGTATATCCCGGGGTGCTGATAGCGCTTCCCATGAAAGCTGTTTCCGCCATGGGACTTGGATTCGGCAATGTTCCTGTTGAACCCTTTTACCAGATGACGGGAAATATTACCCAGGCTGCAATGATTTTGATTGCTGTCGTGCTCTTTGTGGTTATCATCCGTTCCTTTTTTTACAAAGGAAAAACCATTGGGCGCTCAGGAACCTGGGGGTGTGGCTTTACCCAGCCCACAGTTAAAATGCAGTACACAGGATCATCCTATGCCGGCTCTATTCTGGAGTTTTTCAGTGCAGCAGCCCCTCTGGATGAAGACCACCCTGAAATTAAAGGGCGATTCCCTTTAAAGACTTATTATAAAAGTCGCATAAATGATATTGCCGAACTTCACATGGACAGAGCAATTGTTCGTCCGGTGCTGTATCTCTTTGATAAACTCAGATGGATTCAGCATGGTGATATTCACCTTTATATCGGTTATATCTTATTGGCAATCGTATTATTATTGTTTTTTGTATAAAATTAGAAAGTGAGAATATTTCATGATTGAATCCATAATTCTTTGGCTTCTTGCAATCTTAACGGCGCCTTTTTTCTCAGCGGTCATACTTAAAATAAAGGCCTTTTTCGGAGGGAAAAAGGGGCCGCCATTGCTGATCAATTATTACACCCTGATCAAGCTGTTTAAAAAGGGATCCGTCTATAGTACCAGCACAACATTTGTCTTTAAGCTGGGCCCCATCATCTCTTTGAGTACGGCTATTGTTGTACTGATGTTTCTGCCCATCGCAGGTCATGCCCCGATTTTTTCCTTTAACGGGGATGTCCTTTTTCTCCTGTATGTCATGGGGTTGGGCCGGTTTTTTACGATCGCCGCCGCCATGGATACAGCCTCTCCCTTTGAAGGTATGGGCGCAGCCAGGGAAGCATATTTTCCCATTATCTGTGAAGCGGCCATGTTTATGATACTGATATTTTTCTATCGGTTGACCGGGGAACTGCAGCTGGCTTCCTATTTTGCAGGGGAAAATACTTTGGGCCTGTGGAATGCAGCCGGAGCCCCCTTGCTGTTCATTGTGATTTCTTTTTTCATTATCCTTCTGACGGAAAATTCCAGGGTTCCGGTTGATGATCCCGCAACCCATCTGGAACTTACCATGATTCATGAGGTTATGGTCCTGGATCACAGCGGACCTGATTTCGCACTCATTGAACTGGGTTCCTTTTGCAAGCTGTTCTTTTACTCAACACTTATTTCAAGGCTAATTTTACCCTTTGATACGGGTATAACAGCGCTTGGGTTCGGTCTTTATATTGTCGGGCTTTTTGTTGTCTATATTGCTGTGGGTGTGACCGAGTCGGTCATTGCCCGGTACCGAATGGATAAAGTGCCTCAATTTGTCCTGACATCGTTTGCTCTGGCTTTTTTTGCAACCATTATCAGTTTGGAGTTTCTCAAATGATACATCCGGTCGACACACTTTTATCACTGGTGCTGCTCTCTGTTTTGTTTTCCTACGGCACCAGCAGGGTTCCGGGGCTTATCAAGATAGTTGCCTTTCAGGGAATAGTGGTTTCTGTTGTTCCTTTTTTCATCGGTCACGATCTGTCTGCCGGCGGTATCGTATTTACCTTTGTGACGCTGTTGATACGGGGTATTATCATACCTCTCAGTATCTATATGGCCATTAAAAAGGTGGCTATAGACAGAGAGGTTGAGCCCAATATCGGATACCAGGCCTCTTTGCTCTTTGGTCTTGGGCTGATTGTTGCCGCTACCTATATCAGCAGGCAGTTGAATATTCCCAACATCAGCGAGTTTCTGCTGATAATACCTACGGCCATTGCCTTGCTCGTTACGGGAATGTTCCTGCTCATCGCCCGAAGAAATGCCATTGCCATGGTGATAGGATACATCATGATGGAAAATGGGATTTATCTTGTGGGAACGACATTTTCAGTTCAGGCGCGTCATATTGTTGAGTTTGGTATTTTGTTGGATGTGCTTGCAGGCGTCATGATCATGGCCGTCATCTTTCAGAATATCAAAAAGAAATTTGATGACGTTGATACGGCACTACTCAGAACATTAAAGGAATAGGTGTTATTTCATGGTAGAAATTATTTTTCTAGCCCCTTTTATTACCGGTATCCTTGCTTTTTTTCTTCCAAAGGCAATTGGACGCCAGCTTTTAGTCGGTACGGGAGCAATTCATCTGTTGCTCTCACTCCTGTTGTGGAAAAATAGATCCGTACCCATTTTTGAAAATTATTTTGCAGTATCCCCTGAAGGGCTGCTGTCACTTCTGATTATTTCTATTTTATTCTTTTTGATATCCATCTATACAATGGGATATCTTAAGGAGAGTGAGCTTCAATCAGAGAATATATTTACAGGGTCCATGCTCTTGTTTTTATCCACGATGACCATGGTTACCCTGTCCGACCATATCATGGTCATGTGGATCGCCATTGAGGCAACCACCCTTGCAAGTGCCCCCCTGATCTACACTTACAGAACCTCGGCCTCTCTGGAAGCCACATGGAAATATGTCATCATCTGTTCTGTCGGTATTGCCATGGCGCTTTTGGGAACGGTTCTGATTACCCTGTCCATGGACATCGGTAATGTGGATGCGCCAATGTCCTTTTCCGCACTTACTAATGTGGCCAAAGACTTAGATCCATTCTGGCTGAAAGCAGGATTTGTTTTCATCCTGGTTGGCTACGGGACAAAAATGGGGCTGGCCCCCATGCATACCTGGCTTCCCGATGCCCATAGTGAAGCACCCAGCCCTGCCTCGGCCCTGCTTTCCGGGGTGCTCTTAAACTGCGCTTATCTGGGTATCTTCAAGACACATAAGATTATGTACGCCGCAGGATTAGGTGATTTCTCCGGTATGATTCTTATTGTGTTCGGGCTTATGTCCATTCTGGCTGCAGCGACCTTTATTCTAAAACAGAATGAATACAAAAGAATGCTGGCCTACTCCAGTATAGAAAACATGGGAATCATCGCCGTTGGAACCGGTATCGGCGGTCTTGCCGCCTATGGCGCCATGATCTGCCTGATTCACCACAGCCTGATTAAATCTTCCCTGTTCCTGTCATCCGGAAATATTTTATTGGGGTACGGGGATCGGTTCATCAAGAATACCGG
>PIVQ01000809.1 GCA_003354055.1 Desulfobacteraceae bacterium
GGTAAGACTGGAGAAAGCCTAATGGAAAACGCCAACAGAAAACCGGCAAAATTGTTTTTTCTTTTTGCAGGGATCTGTGTCATTGCCATACCATTTATTATCTTCACAGCGCTGTCCCTGAACTCTCAGGAAAGGATCAACGCAAGCGCCCAGACACAGAACCTTGATTTTGACCACAACGGATCCGTGGTCTTCAATGCCTATGATGATACAACAGGCGTCTATATGGACGGAAACTCAACCGCCAGGACGTTGAATAACTACTATTCCCTGCGGCTGTATCCGGGTTCACCCCCCTATATTGTCCATGACCTTGTTGATGAAAAAGGGGATGCCTATGAATGCCTGTCCTGCCATGCCAGGGGAGGGTTTACTCAGAGTATGAACAGGTATGCTCCGGTCACCCCCCATCCTCAGCAGACCTATTGTTTTCAGTGTCATGCAAAGCCTGTCACAGATGAATTATTCGTGGAAAACGACTGGGTAAGTGTCATGCCGCCCAGACTGGGAAGGTCAGAACTGGCGGGCAGTCCGCCGCCCGTTGCCCATTCCTTACAGATGCGGGAGAACTGTATTGCATGCCATGTGGGGCCGGGTGCTGTAACCGTCATTCGTGTTGAGCATCCCATGAGGGGAAACTGCAGGCAATGCCATGTGCCGGCGGTTACAAGGCAAACTTTTAAGCGAGCCCCTCAATCCACGAAATAATAAGGGAGTATGAAAATGCCACGGATTCCAAAGCGTCTTTTACACATACTACCGTTATTATTTATCCTTGTTGCTGCCGGAGCTGCATTTTCAAGCAGCTCCGGGGTGATGGACAAAATAAAACAGGCAAATAAAGCTTATGACAACAAGATTTCGCCGCCCATACCTGTTCCTAAGGACACGGTAAATGCAAATTTCCCCTATCAGGGCGGGGATTTTTACACCGAATCCCGAAAGGATAAGATTCAGCGTTATCAATGCAGCTCCTGTCACAACAGCAAAGAGGTTATGATTAAAAATGCCGCTAAAATTTCCCACGCAGATAAAAAGGTGGTTCACGGTGGTGCAGGAGGTCCTCTGGATTGCAATACCTGCCACAGTAAAACCGACAGGGATTTTTTGAATAGCAGTAAGGATAACCGCATCGACATGGACCACGTCTATACCCTGTGCGGAGAGTGTCATTTCAGACAGAAAAAAGACTGGATCGGCGGCGCCCACGGAAAAAGGGTCAGCCATTGGGCCGGGGAACGGGTGGTTAAAAACTGTACCTCCTGCCACGATCCCCATTCACCCCGGTTTGAAAAACGCTGGCCGGCAACCTACTCTCCTCCGTTTAAATAGACAGGATAACGCTTATGATTTCCAATAAAAAGAAAACAACGGTTAGCCACAAGGCTGAGGCAAAAGACCCGGCTGAAGGCCTGTCCCGGAGAAAGTTTATGAAAGGGACGGCTGCTGCAGCCCTTACAGGGACTGCAGCAGCAATTACCGGGTGCAAGCCAGCGGGACTTCTGGGCAGCACCGAAGCCTTTGCCCTTGAATTTCAGGAATACTTTAAAAAACATTACAGGTTGATGACCCCGGATGAAAGACTTGCCACAGTCAAACGCCTTGAAAAACTGGCCCTGGTCAAGGATCAGACCACGGTTAAAATCTCCACCCGACCTGCTCAAGAGAACGTACTCTACGGCTATGCCTTTAATGTCACCCGGTGTGAAGGGTTTATGGAGTGCGTCAAGGCCTGTGTCAAGGAAAACAACCTGGACCGGGAGTCCGATACCCAGTACATCCGGATCTTTGAGATGGAGCATGGAAAGATGGCACCTGATCAGGGGGATGGCAAATTCTTCCACGAGGTGCCGAAGCAGGGCCATTTTTACATGGGAGTCCAGTGCTTCCAGTGTGAGAACCCGCCCTGTGTCAAGGCCTGCCCCACCAAGGCTACCTGGAAGGAACCCGATGGTATCGTGGTGGTGGATTACGACTGGTGCATCGGCTGCCGCTATTGTATGGCGGCCTGTCCCTATTGGGGCCGGCGTTTCAACTGGAACCAGCCCCAGGTACCTAAAGATGAGGTCACGACGGAACAGCATTACCTTGGCAATAGAAAACGGGTCCGAGGGATGATGGAGAAATGTACCTTTTGTATCCAGAGGAGCCGTAAGGGGAAATTGACAGCCTGTGCCGAAGCCTGTCCCACAGGGGCCAGGGTATTTGGTAATCTTCTGGATCCGGATTCGGAAATCCGGTTTGTCCTGGAGAACAAAAAGGTTTACCGGCTTAAGGAAGATTTGGGAACCGATCCCAAATTCTGGTTTTTCATAGATTAAGCGTAAGAGTATCAGGCCATTTACGTCCGAAGATGAAAACGGATGAAAACGACACAAGGATCAAATATGAACAAAACCCATTCCCAAAAAAATATGTTTACCTTTTTCAGGGATATTCTGGCTTGGAACCTGTCAGGATCCCTGGGGTATCAGCTCTTTCTCTGTTTTACCCTCTGCCTTATGCTTACAGGCCTATATGGATATTTTATCCAGTTCAAACAGGGGCTTGCCGCCACCAATATGTCCAATATCGTATCCTGGGGATTTTATATCAGTAATTTCACCTTCCTGGTCGGGGTGGCTGCGGCTGCAGTTATGCTGATTCTTCCCTCCTATATCTTTAATGACGAGGATCTTCATAAGGTGGTCATTATCGGCGAGGTTGTGGCCGTGGGCGCCCTTGTCATGTGCATGACCTTTGTCTTTGTCGATCTTGGACGGCCCCTGCAGTTCTGGCATCTAATACCTGGAATAGGGCAGCTCAATTTTCCTTCATCTCTATTGGCCTGGGATATTATGGTGCTCAACGGATATTTGGCGCTAAATGCCATGATTCCGGCCTATATTATATATTGCCATTATCATAACCGGGAGCCTGTAGGGTTATACTATAAACCCTTTGTCTTTATCTCAATCGGCTGGGCAGTTGCCATTCATATGGTCACCGCATTCCTCTACCAGGGACTGCCTGCAAGACCCTTTTGGAATAACCCGCTGATGGGGCCCAGGTTTCTTGCATCGGCCTTTGCCGCCGGTCCTGCCATCATCAGCTTAGTACTCCATGTGATAAATTCCGCCACAGACTACAAGATTGAAAACAAGATTTTCAACAAGTTGAGAATCATCATAGTAGTGGCAGCGGTTATAAATCTGCTCAT
>PIVQ01000810.1 GCA_003354055.1 Desulfobacteraceae bacterium
TTCTGGCAGACCTCATATCCGTCCATTCCAGGGAGCATGATATCCAGAAGAATCAGATCCGGTTGAAAGTCTGATATGACCTCAAGGGCTTGTTCCCCGGTTTCTGCGGTTTGAACCTCATAATCGTTCTGGATCATTAAAAATTCCAGGGGCACGATGATATTGGGTTCATCATCTACGATCAATATCTTTTTCTTCATATTTCCCCCTCTTTCCCAGGACCATGGATTGTTTGGATCATTCTACCAAAGGCAGGGTAAAAAAGAAAGTTGACCCTTTCCCCAATTTACTCGCAACCCAGATCCGCCCTCCGTGGGAATCTATAATATGCCGGGTGATCGTCAGGCCGATGCCGGTTCCCGAAGGCCTGGGCCCTGAAGAAACCTGGCGGAATTCCTGGAAAATAATCTGCTGGTCCTCCTGGCTGATCCCCACCCCGTTGTCCCTGACAAAGACTTCCAGACGTTGTTTGTCCGTATTGCCTTCTTCTTTTTTAACCATGCCTACCGTTATAGTACCCTTTTCAGGACCGCAGAATTTAACGGCATTGGAAATGAGATTCACCATAACCTGGATAAGACGGTCCTTGTCCCCTGCTACAAGGTGGGGCAGGAACGGAAAATCCAGCACAAGCTCAATATTCTTCTCCTCGATAAGCTGACCCGTAGCAGAAATAGAATCCTCAATCACTTCCCTGAAGTCAAGCCGAGCCATCTGCCATTCTATCCTGCCGGATGCAATTTTCTGGAAGTCGAGCACATTATTGATCAGCCGGGACAATCGCTGGCTCTCCTTGATAATGATACCCACAAACTGGCTGTGTTTGTCTTCAGGAAGATCGGGGTTGGACTGAATGATTTCAGCCAGTGCCCGAACAGAGGTCAGGGGGGTCCGAAGCTCATGGGTAACCGTTGAGATAAATTCGTTTTTCAACCGGTCCAGCTCCGTCAATCGCTCGTTGGCTGCGGCAAGCTCTTTGGTGGCCTTTTCCAGTTCCCTGCTGTAGATAATAATCTGCTGGGTTTCATCCAGGATGTGCATGACCTCGTCCATGCTCAGGGGTTCCTCTTCCACAACAGAGCGGACCATGCCGTGGGCTGAGGCTGAGCCGATTGCCCCGGCCAAAACCTTCTCCGCATGGGATACAAGCCCTGCATCGGCAATGGGGTCCCGGTCCCAGTCCAACTTATGCTCATGGGCATAGCGGGTCAGGGCATCATGGGTATGCTTTTTCCCTAAGAAACGTTCCAGCAGGGTTTTCAAATCAGCCACAGATGCCGTGCCCCGCCAGAAAGATGATTTTTCAGATTCCACCGAATGCCTGAACACATCCACAAACAAGGTGGCCTGTTTCTTCTCCGTGTCGCTTTGCCTTGAAAACAAGGACACACCGATAAAAAGCCCGACATTCACCGTCATGCTCCAGAATACGGCATGACTGTACTGATTAAACCCTAAGAGTTCTGTATTCAGTCCGAAGAGCTGTACCGGATTCAAAAAACCGATGCCAAAAGGACCGTTAGTCAGCAACTCTTTTGAGAGAAAGCCTGCCTGCGCCATGGAGGGCAGAACCAGGGTATAGGCCCAGGTAAAAAAACCGGCTATAAGCCCCAGAAGTGCACCTAAGCGGGTCGCACCCTTCCAAAAAACCCCCCCGATCACAGAAGGACTGAACTGGGCAACCGCTGCAAAAGAAATCATTCCGATGGAAACCAGAGAATAGTATTCAACTACATAGTGATAGTAGAGATACCCCATAAGCACGATCACCACAATGCTGATCCTCCGGATAATTAGAAGCAGCCGGCCCAGGTCCTTCTTTTGTGCCATTTTCAAAACGGTGGAACGAAGCAGAATCGGCATGACCAGGTCATTGCAGACCATGGTGGAGAGAGCAATAGTTTCAACAATTACCATTCCTGTTGCGGCTGACATCCCGCCGATAAAGGCAAACATTGCCAATACCTGCTGTTTTTCAGCCATGGCCAGAGTCAGGGCAAAATAATCTGCATCCACACGCCCCTTTGCAAACTCAAGGATCCCGTCAAAGGGTTGACTGAGAAGGCTTTGGCAGCCGGGGTCCTGAGAACAACTTTTCAGGAAATGAAGCAGACCGCCAAAGGCTATGGGAATAACAAAAATATTAATGGCCAAAAGATAGAGGGGAAAAAGCCAGATTGCCTTTTTTAAATGATTCTCATCCACATTCTCCACCACGATAATCTGGAATTGTCGGGGCAGGAGAAAAATCGCCATCATGGCCAGGAACAGGGAATTACACCACCCCGTGAAAGAGGCCGCATCCACTTCCATTACAAACAGTTGCCGGATCTTAGGTACCTTAGAGGCCTGTTCAAAAAGATCGGAAAACCCTGAATAAAGGCCGTAGGTGATAAAGAGTCCCAGGGACAGTATGGCAATCAGTTTAACCACAGATTCAAAGGCGATGGCCGCCACTAACCCCTCATGGCGTTCAGTGGCGTCCAAATGCCGGGTACCGAAGATAACGGCAAACAGGGCCAGCAAAATTGCCACAAAAAAAGCCGTATCCTTTGTGGCCGAAAGCCTTGTTCCATCGGTTGCCATGTACACATCGGGAAACTGGCTGATCAACTGGAAGGAGGTGGATATGGCCTTAATCTGAACCGACATGTAAGGGACAATACCCAACACGGCGATTATTGTGACAGCCCCTGCTATGGTGGCGCTTTTCCCATACCGGGATCCAATGAAATCGGCAATGGAGGTAATTCGATTAATTTTTGAGATCCGGATGATTTTTCTCAACACTGGCCAGCCCAGAATCATGGTTAGGGTGGGTCCAAGATAAATGGCCAGAAATCCTGTGATACCGGATCTGCCGGCAGCCCCCACACTGCCGTAAAAGGTCCAGGCTGTGCAATAAACTGCCAGGGACAGGGCATATATATAGGGATTGCTGATGATGCTTTTACCCTTTTCGGCCTGCTTATCCCCAAAGAAGGCAATGGCAAACAAAAGCCCCATGTAGCCGAAGGCAACAAAAATGATAATTTTGGGTTCCAGCATAAATTAGCCCTGATTTACCAATGTTTCTCCTGGCTGCCCTCCCCCTCCCCTGATTGAAAGGGATCAGGAACTCTGGTACAGACCATGATCAAAAGTATCAACACGGCCCATGCCGCAAAGAAATAGAAAAAAAACAAAGGAATGCCCATA
>PIVQ01000811.1 GCA_003354055.1 Desulfobacteraceae bacterium
AAATGTTCATATTTCTGAAATGGAGTTTTTTAAATCTGTTACTAATAGAATATCAATTTCATCTGATTTAACAGGTGGTGGTGGTTTATTTCAATTATTATTTGAAGGTAATACTAAAAATACTGGTCAAGGAACTACAATATTATTCAGAGAAAACTCAATAGCTTATATTATTGGATTTGACCAAAAAAATTATATAGATTTTAGTAGTTATTCAAGTGAAAGAGATGTATTATTAGATATGGAAAGACAAGTATTCTTATATATAGAAAGCCTTGATAATATTCATGTTATTAATGAACATTCCTCTAATAAATTTGTTCTATTAACATTAGAAAGTGATAAAGGAGAATATTCATATTTCAAGAATACTAAGTGGGAAGACTCAGAAAATAATGAATATATATATTTTACACAAACACCAAGAAACTTTAAAGAACTAAAAATACAGTTTAAAACCCATGATGGTAATTTTTACAACTTTTATGGCGTTAATCATTGCCTATATTTTAGATTTAAATATTTTAATTTTGATGGTCAGGTTATCGGTTTATAATCTATGTTAAAATAAGTTAAATATTATACTATAATATTATACTATAATATTGTAATAATGAGTAATACAATGGACCCATATAGTGTTCTTGGTGTCCCTTATGATGCTGACATTCAACAAATTAGAGAACAATTCAAAAAATTAGTCTTAAAAGCACATCCTGATAGAGGTGGAAACCAAAAGGTTTTTCAATTAATTAAAAATGCTTATAAATATTTATATGAGTATAAAAAAAATGAAGCAAAGCAATTAGCAAATGAACAAAGAACTCATGAACAAGCAAAACGTGAAAGAAAAAGACAATCCAAAAAATTAAAACAAGAGTTTAAACAAGTTCAAAATAATCCTCACTTAAAAAAAATTAACGCTAACTCAAATAACTTTGATTCAAGGTCATTTAATAAATTATTTAATGAATTTAAAACAACTGATGCTGATGATAGAGGTTATGATACAATGAAATCTGATAAAAAAAGATTAGAACCAGAAGATATTAGAGAACAATATCAACAAGAAAAAAGACAAAAAATGCAAATTGCGATTGTTCAAGAACCAGAAGGTATACAGGCAGGTAGTCAAAACTTTAAAGAATTGGGATTAAAAAATGTAAATGACTTCTCAAAAAAACATGAAGGAAATGGACAAGGTTTCTCAGATTATCAAAGTGCTTTTACAGATAGAGATGTATTAGAAAATACTATGGGAAATACTAGAAAAGATTCACATCTTGGTTCTAAAGCCGGAAAACAAGTTAATAAATTAATGAATAGAAGAGGAAGAGTAAAATATAACATGAATCCACAAGAAAAATCACAATATGAAATGAAAATGAAACAAGAAAAAGCAATGGAAGAGCAAAGGAGATTCCGCTTCAAACAACAAACTGAACAAACTTCAAAAGCATTCCAAAGAATGCAAAACTTTATTACATTTTAGATAATTAAAAAATAATAATCATAATTACAAATATTCCAATTAAACATAATGCTGTAATAATTCTATCATTTCTTCTTTGACGTCTTGATAATGTTAAACCTTGCATAATATTATTATTTATATTTAATAATATTATTTTAATTTATAATTCTTTATAAATACTATCATACTTTTTCATCATTAAATATTTTATTTTAAATAATTCTTTTTCTTTC
Source organism: Desulfobacteraceae bacterium (assembly GCA_003354055.1). The sequence goes on from PIVQ01000811.1 coordinate 1,708, forward strand.
TGTTTTAAAAGTCTAGGGTTTGTTATAAAAAAATGACTTGATAATTCATAAATATCTCTTCTTAATTTTTTAATTTTAACTTGTTCCCAATCATCATAATAAAACTTAAAAATATTATTAACAATATGTTTTTCCTTTAATTTATCTATAAAAAAGTTTTCAATTTGTTCCATATTCTTTATTATTTTCAAAGAATCAATTTTAAATTTAATTTACTGATATTTATTAATTTTTAAATTAATTCCACCTCTTTTTGTTGGTCTATAACCATCTACACTCTTTCCTTGTTGTCCTCTATTCTTTTTCATTTCTCTAATTTGAGCATCTTTTTTCCACATTTGGTCACCTCCAAACTTAAACTCTCCATTATCTTTTGCTTTATACCAACATACTTGTTCTTCTAATTTTGTTTTATCAGCATCATTACATACTACTAAACATTCATATTGTTCTAATGAATCCATAACTTGACAAAACATATTGAAAGTTGGAATCATACCACAGAAATTTTCATATATTCTTTTTCTGTTTCCAATTGATGGTTCTCTGAAAATAAATGTATAATCAATATTTGTTCTTAATACTGGTGGAATACCTAAAACATATTGCATAGTAACAACAAAGAAAATCTTGAAATGTCTTCCATTCATAAAAATATTTCTAATTGGTGTTGTTTTTGCCCAACTATCATCATATAAACAATCATCAAGAACTATTAATATTCTTGGATCTGCTTGTCCGTATTTTTGCGGATCTTTTTTCATTTTTGTTAATAAATCCTTTTGCCTCTTGATAAGTTTTGCTATATTTCTTTCATCAAAATCAAAATCAATAAAAGATTTTGGAAAGAAATCTTCAAAGAAAGGACTTGCTTCTTCTGTTCCTGATACAACTTTTCCTACTGGCATATCTTTTTTATTATATAATAAATCTTTTAAACAATAACTCTTTCCAGATTTACGTTTTCCAATAAATGTACAAATTGCTCCATCAGGGATTGATTGTAAGTCAAACTTTTTTAGGTTTAATGAATACTCACTCATATTGATTAATATATATATATATATTTAAATTATATTATTTAATACAATTTAACTTTTAATATTTTAAATGGATTTTTTTTATTACTATATTATATATCGTTATTATGGGCAATAATACATCAAGTTTGTTAAATATGGTTAATGGCCATAATATTACAAATTCTAGCAACATTGGAGCAGTTTTTAAAGATACACTAGATCTAGATTTTATAAAAGATAAAGAAACAAAATTAAAAAAATTAACTAATTCTAATATTAAAATTCCAAAAATAAATAATGTTATTAATACAGAAATATCAAATACAGAGTATCTATATTTAGCAAAAAATTTTATAAATTATTATAATGAAAATAATAAAGAAAGAATGACTTATTTAAAAAAATCTTTTAGTGTTAAATATTTACTTGATGATACAAAAATACTATATGGTATTATGTTTTTCTGCGA